>JAGQVA010000965.1 GCA_020438265.1 Bacteroidota bacterium | reverse complement strand
GAGCCGGAGACCTAACGGTCAAAGACCTGGCCTCTAAAACTTACGCTTCTACCCTTGATTCACATTAGTAAATAAATAAACCCTGGTGCCAGAATTTCCTTCCTTCCTTATCCTATCAGAAACAAGTATAAGCACCTGAATGTCAGTGTGTTAATATTTTGTGGTGTGGCTA
This sequence comes from Bacteroidota bacterium, assembly GCA_020438265.1. Lineage (GTDB taxonomy): Bacteria > Bacteroidota > Bacteroidia > J057 > J057 > JAGQVA01. The sequence goes on along the minus strand of JAGQVA010000965.1, from coordinate 2,240 downwards.
TTTTTTTTGCGAATTAGGCAAAAGAAAAAACTTTGTTTTCTCGAACTAATTCTCTTAATTCGCTCCGCTTGCACAGTGCGGCACTCCAAACTCTAAAATGTAATAACCATGAATTCTATCTTCCTTCTAAAGGTTTATACCTTCCCAATTGCCCTGATTCTGGCCTTACATTCTCATTCCCTTTTTGCTCAATTACCCTCATCCGAAAAGTTAAATTTTGTCGTCATCGTAACGGACGATTTAAGTTGGGAACATCTGAGTATAAATGGCTGCAAGTATGTGAACACTCCTAATATTGACAGGCTTGCCAGGGAAGGCATAAATTTTTCCAATGCTTTTGTGAGTGCACCGTCCTGCACACCATCTCGTTCGGCGATACTCGCAGGCAGAAATGGGTTTGAACTGGCCCAGGCAGCCAGCCTTTGGGGATATCTTCCTCTGAAGTATCAAACCTATACAGAATTACTGGAGCAAAATGGCTATAAAATTGGCGGCAGCGGGAAAGGAATGGGCCCTGGAGTATTGATCAACAGAGCAGAAGATCCTGTAGGAAAAATTATAAACCAACGTTCATTTTCCCACACGGTTAATAATTCCATCGTTTACTCTTCCATAGACTACGCTGAAAACCTGAACCTTTTCATTCAAAACAATAAAAACCAACCTTTTTGTTTCTGGATGGGTCCTCATGAGCCTCATCGTCCATTTAGCACGGTATTGACTAACGCCACCAGAGGTAATCCCGAATCACTGTCTGTTCCTGCATATTTGCCTGATCATATAACTGTAAAAAAAGATTTCAACGATTATCTGGCAGAGGTAGAGATGATCGATAAATTTGTCGAAAAAACCTTGTACATGCTGGAAATGAATAATCTTCTGGATAATACGGTTATTATTTTTACCTCAGATAATGGGATGCCATTCCCCAGGGCGAAAACCCATTTATATGACTCCGGAACCAAAGTACCTTTGATTATCTGGCGGAAAGGATTAAATAATGCAGGGAAAGTCAATAATCAAATGGTGAGTCTGATTGACATTGCTCCTACTATTTTGGATTATGCCAATGTTGAAATACCTGATTCTTATTCCGGGAAAAGTTTGGTTAAAGTCATAGAAGAAAATCGTAAAAAAGTAAGAAAGGATGTTTTGATGTATACGGAAAGGCATTCCTGGAGAAAAAATGATGAGGTGTATGTCACCAGAGCAATACGGAATCAAAAATATCTTTTGATCTGGAATGTAAAACCGGAGCGACTGCCTGTGGATACAAATGACGGCCCTACTCTGAATTTAATTAAAAATGGAAAAGGAGGTGAGTATGCAGATATATATAATCTTTCATTTGCCTTACGTCCAGAGGTTGAGCTATATAAAATTGCTGATGATCCGGAACAGATGAATAATTTGTCAAACGTCCTCAAATTCAAAAGAAAAACGGATTCGTTAAAACGAAAACTCGAAAAAAAACTGTTTCTGCTTGGAGATCCCAGAGTTACCGGGCATGAAGAGATCTTTTTGAACGCTCCTTATTTCGGTCTGATATTCCAGCACAACCTTCTAAATTATTCCGATTATCTGAATAAAAAGGAGCAATATACGCAAAAACATATCATCGAATTATTGGAAAAAGCTTATCAAATGGCTGGAGCGAGTGAGGAATTTGAAGGAATAAAAAAGCAGGAAGGTTGGTAATTGGATAAATCTCAGCCAAACAATTGATCAAAAAAAAGAGACAGACTTCGGAGTCTGTCTCCCACATCAAATTGCAAAAACGAACAACCAATGTTCCAGATCTACCTGACCTTTACCAGCCTGATGGCCATAATACAGATGCCCGTGCGCTCCCGCAGTAACTGCTCCTGCATAGGCGGTTTCTTTCTCCCGTAAGCTTTCTTCCATATTCTCCGGAACCAAATCCTTAATGATTACAGGAGTAATACTGTAAGGTGTACATTCAAAAAACCTGACCTGATTTGCTTACGCATTTCCATGCTGAAATTGCCAAAAAGCACCTTCTCTATGTATGATTTGCAAAAGTGAATGTTATCAATTACTTTCACTTTTGCAAATCATATAATTATGCAAAGAATACACCTGGGAGAACTGGAAGAACTGATTTTGTTAATCGTGGCGAAGTTGTATGGAGATGCTTATGGGATTTCTGTCAAGCAGGAGTTGGAAGATCAGACTGGCCGTGCGGTAAATATTAGCGCCATTCATGCTGCCTTGCGCAG
>JAGQVA010000964.1 GCA_020438265.1 Bacteroidota bacterium | reverse complement strand
ACGAAAATGACTATTAAAATGAAGTCCTTGGCAAACTTTTCCTTAATTCCCATCATAACAGGCTGTGGATTAGTAAAAAAATCGATGATAAATTCTCCAGGGATTGATAAATGGTTATTCCCTTTAATTATTTCTCTTTTTTTGATAATAGCAGGTTGTAACAATTCTTCCAATCATAAACAGAGGGAATCAGAAAAGCCAAAACCTGCTACACCAGTTACAGAGCCTGCCCCCGAGACTAAAGAAATGATTAAAAAGGTGGCGGCTGCGGTTTCCAGAATAAATGCAGAGTATACTCCTTACATCTTTAGCTCAAAGAAGGTAGCCATGATGGCCGAAAGATTGCCACACCTGAAGGGCTCAGACCGTTATGCGATGATGTTTACCTATGGGGCAGAATTACTCAATGCTGGAAATACGGAAAAATCAATTGAAGTCCTGCAAGAGTTATTGGATGCAGTTCTGGAAACGAATAATGCATCCACCGCCCAGGCGGAATTGATCGTAAAAAAACAACTGGCAGTTGCCTACATGAGGAAGGCAGAGCAGGATAATTGTTTGCTAAATCATAATGAAGAGTCCTGCATTATCCCCATTAGTCCCAAAGCCCAACATACGTTAAGAGAAGGCGCTGAAAGTGCGATTAAGATGTTGAATGAGGTACTGGCCAAAAATCCCTCGGACCTTGATTGCCAGTATCTGCTAAATGTAGCACACATGACTCTGGGGCAGTATCCGGAGGAAGTTCCTGAGCGTTTTCGTATACCAGCGTCTTATTTTTCCAGATCTTCTGATTTCCCCACCTTCAAAGATATCGCGATGGCTGTTGGGGTAGACGAAAATAATCGCTCAGGAGGAACTTGCGTGGACGATTTTAATGGAGATGGTTATCTCGATATTATTGCCTCCTCCTGGGGATTTACCGATCAGGTCAAATATTTTGAAAATGACCGGAAGGGGGGATTTGAAGACAAAACCTTCCAGGCAGGATTAAAGGGAGTTACCGGCGGATTGAATTTAAGGCATGCAGACTTCAATAATGATGGTTTTATGGACTTCATTATTTTGCGGGGAGCGTGGTTATCAGTTAACGGACGTATTCCCAATTCTCTGATGAAGAATAATGGTGACGGGACTTTTACTGATGTGACCATCGCGGCGGGAGTTTATTCGGAATATCCTACACAGACGGCGGTGTGGACCGATGTGGATCTGGATGGGTGGTTGGATTTGTTTATTGCCAACGAATGGGACGATTACCAAACCAGTCCTTGTGAGTTATTTCACAATCAAAAAGATGGTACATTTAAAAATATCACCTCTCAGGCAGGAATCAAAGAAACGGGTTATTATAAAGGCATCGCCAGCGGGGATGTGAATAATGACCTTTATCCGGATATTTATCTTTCTGATTACTCTGGTCCAAATGTACTTCTGATCAATCAGTCTGAGGGGAAAGGAAAGCCATATTTTCAATCTGCCGGGCCAAATGTGGGGATTACTTATCCTGTCGCCAGTTTTCCCACCTGGATTTTTGACTATAATAATGATGGATTGGAAGACATATTTGTCTCAGGTTATTCCACTCCCGAAAAACTTCCTGCTCCCATGATGATGGAAAAAATTCAATCCAACCAGGTGGGCAATCACCCGCTGCTTTATCAAAATACTGGAGATGGTACATTTAAAGAAGTATCAGTAAAAGCCAATTTGACAGATCCAATTGCGACTATGGGCTGTAATTTTGGCGATCTGGACAATGACGGATTCCTTGATTTTTATCTGGCGACTGGTGATCCCGATTTTTTTTCGATTGTACCGAATCTAATGTACAGAAATACCGGGAGAAATGGCTTTGAAGATGTAACCTATAGTGGAGGATTTGGCCATATTCAGAAAGGTCATGCGATCGGATTTGGAGATTTGGATCTGGATGGAGATCAGGATATTTATGCAGTAATGGGCGGTGCTTATGAAGGAGATGTTTATCAAAACCTTCTTTTTGAAAATCCGGTTGGGAATAAAAACAACTGGATTAATATCGTTCTGGAAGGGAAACAAAGTAACCGATCTGCTATTGGTGCGAAAATCGCACTCACGGTGGAGGAAGGCGGTAAGGAAAGAAAAATTTATCATTCCGTTGGTACAGGTGCCAGTTTTGGAGGGAATAGTGTTATGGCTGAGATGGGAGTTGGCTCAGCTCAAACCATTCAAAAACTGGAGATTCACTGGCCTCATCATTCCAGACCTCAATCTTCTTTTGATAATGTTGCGGTTAATCAGACTATTAGGATTGTGGAAGGCGAAGAAATTCAGGTGCTTCAGCTTCCTCATGTTCCTTTCAGAACACAAATGGCGGGAGAACATCATCATCATTGATGGGGTGTACGCCAAATTTCCTTCAGCCCATATT
>JAGQVA010000963.1 GCA_020438265.1 Bacteroidota bacterium | reverse complement strand
GGGCTTACCTGTGGGGCATTTTATTACGAGAAATACCTGGCTGGAACATTGGGGAAATAGTAGTCTGAAAGTGTATGTCAGACTGGCAAAAGGGGCTGATTTAGCGTCTGTCAACAAGAAAATTTCCGGAATCATCGACAAAAATCAGGAAGGAGCCAATGCTGATGTATTTCTCCATCCCTATAATAAAATTTATATCAATTCGGAGTTTAAAGATGGAAAACTGGTTGGAGGTCGAATCGAATATGTGCGTATTTTTGCTATCGTAGCACTTTTCATCCTCATTATCGCCATCATCAATTTTATGAATCTGGCTACCGCAAGGTCAAGTCGTCGAGCGAGAGAAATTGGTATTCGGAAGGTAGTTGGCGCGAGCAAAAGCAGTGTTTTTCAGCAGTTTATGGGAGAGTCAATTATCCTCTCATTCATTTCCCTGATTTTTGCCGGGTTAATTGTTGAAATTTCCTTACCTGCTTTTAATGAACTCATGGATAAGGAAATGATCATTGATTATTTTGGTTCTAATTATTTGCTTGTTTTAGTAGGAATTGCCTTGCTAACCGGAATTCTTGCAGGAATTTACCCGGCAATGATGCTTTCTTCTTTCAGGATTGTGAATGTGTTAAAAGGAACCCTTAAATACACATTCAGCGGTGCAGCACTCAGAAAAGGACTGGTTGTTTTTCAGTTTACGCTTTCCATTTTACTGATTATTGGCACCCTGACGATTTATCAGCAAATCAATTATATCCGAACCAAAAACCTGGGACTGGATAAGGACAATTTGCTTTACATGCCATTGGAAGGGAATATTAGCAAACAGTATGAAGCTTTTTCTCATGAACTCATGCAGAAACCAGGGATTGTCAGCCTGACCACTTCAAGTCAGGACCCGCTTTCGGTGGGCAATTCGACTTCAGATCCAACCTGGGACGGCAAAGATCCCAATAGCAGTATCCTTTTCAGTATTATTAATGCGAACTACGATTTCATCAATACCATGAAGATGGATATTCTGCATGGACGTACCTTTTCCAAAGAGTTTTCTACCGATACTGCCAATTATATTATTAATGAGGCAACGGCAAAAGCTATGGGAAAAGAAAATCCGATAGGTGAAAGTATGGAATTTTGGCAACGGAAAGGGAAAGTTATTGGTGTGGTCAAAGATTTTCATTTTTCCTCTCTTTACAGCACCATTGATCCACTCATTATTCGTCTTTCTCCGGAGGAAACCTATATGCTTTTTGTGCGGGTAGATGGCGCAAAAACAGAGGAAGCACTAGCCGGGATTCAGGAAATTCACCAGAAATTCAACCCTTCTTATCCATTGAAATATACCTTCCTGGACGAAAACTTTGAGCGAACCTATAAGAGCGAATTTACGACCGGGAAACTGGCAAATATATTCGCACTGATGGCAGTATTTATTTCTTGTCTGGGATTATTCGGGCTTGCTTCCTTTACCGCAGCAAAACGTACCCGGGAGATTAGTATCAGAAAAGTGTTAGGCGCTTCCGCCGGAAATTTGGTCATGCTTTTATTCCGCGATTTTACCTGGCTGGTAGCCGTAGCTTTTGCGATTGCTGCTCCTATTGCCTGGTATGCGATGCAGGAATGGCTGAGTGGTTTTGAGTACCATGTGGACCTTAATGTCTGGGTGTTTGCTTTATCGGGTGTATCGGCGATTGTGATTGCCTGGCTCACGATTGGCTATCAGTCATTGAAAGCAGCGCTGGCGAATCCGGTGGAGAGTTTGCGGATGGATTAGGGGGAGATATTTGTTGATAATCGGCACCGCATGTTTTTTAAATGTAGGCCTTTCAGTGTTTTGGATCATAGGAGGTCCCCGATCGCTTCGCGTCGGGGATGACACCTGAAGTTGTGGTTTATATTATATACGCCGAACATTTCGGCGTGCCCCCAAAGCGCATGCTTTGTCACCCCCGATCTGCAAGGCAGAATCGGGGGCCTCCTGAGAATATTGACGTTAAAAATGATTACTTCTCAAGCAAAATATTAAAATCCAAAAAGATATGTAGAATCATTAATTTTTTTAACGGCACGATAAAATCTATTTGATCATTCCCTCACCCCCCAATCAAACTCATCGCAACCCCTCCGCCCGAAGCTAAATGGAAAGTCCTGGAGTCTCCCTTTTGGATCTTATCAGAGTCAATGACATAATCGCCGGGATTATCCCGGTAGTGAGCATCCTCCCCATCTCTGTAAATCTGGGCATTAAACGTTTTTCCTTCAGGTAGAAAATCAAAGTTAATGGTAATATCCCGTTCATTTTCATCCGTGATGCTTCCGACAAACCAATTGCCTGTTTCTCTTTCTTCACGAGCAATGGTTACAAAATCACCGACTTCTCCGTCCAGCGTGATGGATTGCTCCCAATTGACACCTACG
>JAGQVA010000962.1 GCA_020438265.1 Bacteroidota bacterium | reverse complement strand
CTTACTCGTGCCTATCACAGCCTGATCTGGCATAATATGCGGTTTTATTATAATCCCGTTACCTCAAAGCTGGAACCTATTGGCTTTGATGGTTTTACCGAAGTGGGAGCAATGAAGTATTCCTACCGCCCACTGGTGGGTACGATGGTTGTGGATGAAGAAAATATTTTCAAGCATAAAATTCACGCAAGTGCTTTTGATGATCCTGATCTGGTCGAAAAATATATTTTTTACCTTGACAAATTTTCTCAGCCTGCATATCTGAATGCTTTTTTCCTATCTGTCAGGGAGCCTATGGAAACGAGACTCAAACTGATTCAGCCCGAGTATACCGATTACCATTTTAATCCTGAAGACTGGAAAGAAAGAGCAACACAAATTCAGGCACTTTTACGGCCTCTGGGCGAATCTGCTTTAAAGGTATATACCGGGGAAAAAGAAGGTGCTCTTAAGCTCCTGAATTACCACCTTCTTCATGTGAAAGTTATTGGCTTTGGTAATTCTTCTCAAAAAATGAATGATTCACTCGAAAATCATTTGTTTCTTCCTTCTTTTGATAAAAATAAACTCCCTGTATTTTCCGAAATAAAAGCACCAGCGGGAGCCAAATATGTCTTCTATCAGGTTCCTGGTTTGCCCGAAGTATATTCTGTGAAAATCTCGCCCTGGCAAATTTCAGGTGCCCAAACACCCGCTCAGTCCATTTTTGAAAATGTCGCTATTCAGTCTAATGATTTGTATCAGGTGGAAGGAGATCGCATTCATTTTCCTCCGGGTGATTATCAGATAACGGAAGACCTGGTTTTTCCTGAAGGATATCATATCATTTTCTCTCCCGGTGTACGACTTGACTTTACCAAAGGAGCTGCTTTTATTTCCCGCTCTCCGGTACAAATGTCAGGAAGTGTGGAAGAACCCATTATCGTGCAGTCATCAGATGGGACCGGACAGGGATTTTCCATTTTTCAGGCGAATGGATCTTCTGCTTTGAATTATGTGAGATTTGAGGGAATGAACACCCTGAGCCGAAAGGGCTGGGGACTGACTGGCGCAGTGACATTCTATGAATCGCCGGTAGAAATTTCTCATTCGGCTTTTACGAATAACCACTGCGAAGATGGCTTAAACCTTGTGAGAAGCAAATTTCAGCTTTCAAATTCTACAATTAGTAATACCTTTGCCGACGGATTGGATGTGGATTTCGGCAATGGAAATATAGTAGCCTGTAACTTCCGCAAAACCGGAAATGACGGTGCTGACTTTTCCGGAAGTCATGTAGTCATTGAGGAATGTAATTTTGAAATGGTGGGAGATAAAGGAATTAGTGTGGGAGAAAATACAACCATAAGGGCTACGAATGTGATCATAGACGGAGCGGTTACGGGGGTTGCATCCAAGGATTTGTCCCTGCTGCGGTTATATAATCCGGTGATTCGCAATTGCCAAACAGCGCTGGCAGCTTATCAGAAAAAGCCGGAATTTGGGGGAGGACGCATTATTTTGAATGGATATGACATTGATAATGTAAAGTTCTTCAAACAAATTGAGCCGGGATCAGAACTAATTATTAACGAAGAAGAAGCGAAGGAAGAGGAGTCATGATTGTCAAAAAAGAACATATCGGCAGTAGATTAAGTACCCGCCAGATTGCGAAGCTGCTGGGGGGATTAGGGATTGTTCTATTGCTGTTTCTTCTGCTGAATATTATCATCGCTTTTATCCCGCGAGAGGATAAAATGATCGTTTGTGATGCCGAAACCATCGCCCTCAATGGCGTGAATCCAGACTTCATTCAGGGAGGTTATATATTTCTCAATGGGAATTCCCGCAGTTCAGAGTTTGCGCGCTCCGGGCGATATTCTTCCAAAGTAGAACCCAAAAATAAATACGGGATTACTCATATCCTGAAAGGTGCCCGTGCTGGCGAACAATACGTCGTTTCTGTATGGCGAATGGGAAACCGGCTCACTGAAGCACATTTGGCCTTTAGCATAGACAATGGGAAATTACTGCACAAGGAAGCAAACCTTCCGGTGGAATTTGAACCTGAAGGCTGGGAAAAACTCGTTTTAAACGTCGCCATTCCCTATGATTATAAAGGGGAGGAAATCAAGATCTACGTCTACACCAACGGGAAAGCGCCAGCTTATTTTGACGACCTTCAGATTCGTCGATTGGACCGTCAGGAAAGGATTGACAGCCGGATTGTATATGATACAGCTTTCCAGCATCTCAATTTGCAAATTGATGATAAAGAGATGACCCAGCTCGATCTAAAACGCAAGGAAGCCCTGCGCGAGTTTGTCCTTTTTACCGATGATGATGATTGGGTAACCGGAAGAATTTCCAAGGAAAACAAGGAGCCTGTTCCTGTAAAACTCAGGCTAAAAGGCGATCAGCCAGACCATTTTAAAACCGGGC
>JAGQVA010000961.1 GCA_020438265.1 Bacteroidota bacterium | reverse complement strand
AGTTGTATCACTGCTCTGCCCCCACCCTGCCATAGAGCGAATCGCTGAAATAGGTCTGATATAATCATACCACCCTTTGATGCCCCATGAACAAACCGCCACATCATGCATGGTACCTCCGAGGATAAAATACGCTTTCACATCCCACTCCAATTCATCCATCACCTCCCCTTGTCCTTTGAATTTTTTCTGAAATTCCGGATGATCATTGACGTAATTAAGAATGGTAAACCAGTGCCCTGGCGGAGTTTCTGAATCAGGGCCGTCTGCCCAAAATTCAGCCAAAACCCTTGCATAATCGGCTCTTTTTACCCATTGGGGTTCATAAGGCTTTCCAGTATGTGGATTCATAGAATGGCCCTGGCTGGCATCTCCCCCATCAAAACGGTTGTAAAAATCCCTATATCCCTGGATAGATTTTGGTAGTTTATCTACAGGTACATTTCCTAAAGAAGCGGGAGAAATATCCCACATCGTTGTATCTGCAGGGTCCATGTGTGAAGCCCACATAGCAACCAGAGAAAAACCCCATTTGTATTCATCCGATAATCCACCACCATTATACACATCTGTAAAAGGAGGAGCTCCAGGATCGAGATAAACCCAGTAGTCATTCTCTTCTCTTTGATAAATATTCAAATCTTCCTCCTGTAAAGAAAAAGGAATTACCTGACCCCATTCTGCTCCAAGAAATTCACGTGAACCAAAAGGTACCGGATTTCCACCCTGATCAATAAATACATCGAGAGTCAACGGTTGCCAGCGATTAAAATCGAAAATAAATCCTGCCCCTGGAATGGTCGGAGCCATTGGTCCATTAATCGGATAATAATACTCATTTCCAAAATTGTTTTGTTCATTTGAGCCATCCTGAAGGCCAAATTCGATCAGCAAACGCCCGATATAATTGCCAAAAGCGGCTGGCGAGCCACTTGTATAATCCATTGAAGTGAACTGGGTATCATAACCCAGTTCTGCCATCAGATCATCAAATCCTTTCAGAGATTTTGCCGCACCGGGAGAAAACCGAAAGCGATGCGTTAATAACCTGTACACAGCATAACTCATCGCTTCTTCTCGTGCAGATTGGATATCATCGGGAATGGGCATCCCGTTAAAAGGAGCCGCAAAATCCCTCACTTTTTTACCAAGCAGAAAAGTTTCAGCAGTTTCATCATAAGCAGCCCAGGCATCATACATAGCAACCGATGAGTGAAAAAGGTTACGGGCATGAACGGTAGGTCTGGCAAAATCTACTCTGATGGCGTCCAGTAAGGCATCATTCCATTTTCGGGCAACGGAATGCTGAGCCTGGAGATTTACTTCCGTCAGCGTGAATAAGACAATGAGGATGAATAACGCTCTTTTCATTTTCAGTAGTGATAAGGTTTAGGTTTAATGATATAACGACAAAAAAGCTTAGAGAAGCGTCTTCAATACAAATATCAGTCAATAATTGGTAAACCGTTGTTTTTGAGCAACTGATTTAAGGAATTAAGCTGCTTTGATTTCAGGTTTTTTAAAGTTAATAAATGCGTATCTAATTCCGCTGAAAGCTCCTCAAAAACTTTATAAGCGCCGTTAGTAGGACGAGCATCTCCGGTCTCAACGCTGCGTCGTAGGGAAGCCAGGCGGTTGTTGAGTTTAATAGGAAAATTGAGCGGATCCTGGTTGCTGCGGTTTTGTACCTGATAAAGATTGAGTTCAACTTCTGCCATTTCCTTTAATAAAGCTTTTGCTGAGTTATGGACGGACTCATTATCGGTTTTTTCAATTGCCTTTTCAACTTTTTCTCTCAATTGACGAATTTCAATTACAGCCTCATTCGCTGTACTCGTTTTATCCCTGATTTTCATAGACAAATCAAACTGCTGCTGAAGATCTTCTTTGGTAACTCCTTTCAAATTGGGATCTATTTTTATGGTAAAGGTTTTGGTATCCTCAAAATTCCCGGTTTTTAATCTCACCTGATATTTACCTAAAGGAGCTTTTGGGCCTCTGGCTGGTCTTGCACTCCAGATAATCATATCATCAAAGGTAGTTGCACCGGGATAGCGTAAGTCCCACGTAAATGTATTCATGCCCTTGGCAATTGGGATACCTGATCCTCCGCGAAGCAATCCGGGAAAGTTTGGATCTGGTTTAAATTCTATAGCACTCCCTGAAAATGATTGAATGATATTACCTGCTTCATCCAGAATTTCTAAAGATATTGAGTCATCCGTATCCGCCAGATAATACTGAATTGTAGCATCATAAATCCCTCTGATCGGATCGCTGGGCTGGAAAAGAATTGCCTCTTTTTGTGTAAGATCCTGATTGACCTCCCTTAAATGTCCGATATCATCCAAAATCCAGAATCCTCTTCCATGCGAACCTAATACGACATCATTATCCTTAACTACCAGGTCCCGGATGGGA
>JAGQVA010000960.1 GCA_020438265.1 Bacteroidota bacterium | reverse complement strand
GGAATCGAAACCCGTTTGCCTATTGATCTTCAATTTGGAGGTCGTTTTAGCCTGAATATTCACGGAGAAGAAAGAATTGAAACCTATCTTCTGACACCCTTTGAAGGACCCGGAGAATACACATTAAGCAATCAGTCTGTGGGCCTTTCAGGAATAACACGCCTGATTACGCCAGCACATCATCGCTTCAGGGTTTACCTCGATGGATTTGTTGGTTCTTCCGTATTCTACGCTTCAGAATCGCTTGCGCCTACAGAAGATCATCCTGATTTTGACAGTTTTGATGAATGTAATTCTTCAGAAGTTGTGCAAAGGTCATGGGCTTTCCATTATGGCGCTTCCGCAGGATTTATGGTCAGAGTCGCACCTACAACCCGACTGGATATTCGCACGACTTATACCCGTGGCAGTAATATTGGATTTGTGAACCTAAACTCGTTACAGCAAGTTGAGCAAAATGCTTTTAATTATACAACCAGCCGATCGGCTTTGGATATGCTACAATTTCAGATTGGAGTCAATTTTGACATTATTGAGTCTTGTGGAGGAAGCAGCAGTAGTGATAATTGGGGATATTCGGGATTTTCTTCTTGCGGGAATTAGTGGATTTTTAATATGAAACACTGAGCCACGGAGAAGAAGAATCAAATCTCTGTGCCTTCTATTTTAAAACACTGAGCCACAGAGAAAAATATAAGACTAACCTCTGTGTCTCAGTGTTTAATATTTCAAGGCGCTATAAAAAAACACGGAGGCACAGAGAAAAGCATAAGATTAACCTCCGTGCCTCTGTGTTGAATATTCAATCGTTCACAATCCCGGGCCGAAGTCTCCCCTTCGTGTAAATCCTCACGCCTTTATCCATTCCTTTCCGCAGTTCAGCCTGCTTTTCCTCTGGAAGGTGAATAAAATCCTGACATTCTTCAGAACAACAACCTTCATATTTCTGAGCACATTCTTCACACTGGATAAAGAGAAGATTACAGGTTACATTCACACAATTGGTATGGGTATCGGCGGGCTTGCCGCATTGGTGACATTTGCTGATAATTTCATTGCTGATCCTCTCCCCCAGCCGCTCGTCAAAGACGAAGTTTTTGCCTTTGAATTTATTCTCCAGCCCCTTTTCCTCTACATCGTGCGCATACTTAATAATCCCTCCTTCGAGTTGATACACTTTTTCAAATCCCCGGTGTTTAAACCATGCACTGGCTTTTTCGCAGCGAATCCCTCCGGTGCAGTACATCACAATATGTTTGTCGCGGTGTTCATCCAAAATATCCTCGACAATGGGCAAAGAGTCCCGAAAGGTATCTACATCGGGGGTAATCGCATTTTCAAAATGTCCTACCTCACTTTCATAGTGATTGCGCATATCAATGAGAATCGTATCATCCTGGGAGGTTAACTGGTTAAATTCCTCCGCCGAAAGGTGTTTCCCTTTATTGGTTACATCAAAGGTTTCATCTTCCAGTCCATCGGCAAGAATTTTAGGCCGCACTTTTATTTTCAGTTTGTAAAAAGACTTGCCATCATCTTCTACAGCAATATTGAGCCGAATCTTACGCAGGAAATCGTAACCATCCAGCACATCCCTGAACGCATCAAAATTCTCTTTTGGCAGGCTGATTTGTGCATTAATTCCCTCTCTGGCAACATACACCCTGCCCATGACTCCAATTCCATTCCACTGCTGATACAGATCATCCCTAAATTTCTGAGGGTCAGTAATATGTGCATACTGATAAAAAGAAATCGTCACCCGTTCCTCTTCGCTCTCTGCCATTATCTGTTTGAGCTCTTCCCGATTGATTTTGTTGTATAAGGCCATTTACGTGACTTAATAAAAATATGATCAATTACTTGGTTTTTCCAACAATATTGCAATAATTGCTCTCAAATATTACATAGCCGTCAACATTTCTATTAAAATGAAGAATCGCTACCCATTGATTTTCATTACTTCTGTGATCCTGATTGCCATATTTGGCTACCTTTTTCTCCAGTCTTCCATGAGTTCAGGTCAGGACACTCAAGCGTTCCACAAAGTTACGCAGAATAAACCAACTAAGCCAAAACTGCTGTATGGTGTGCCCATTGATTCGATGCAGATTGTTAAAGCAGTAGTAAAGGCAAATGAAAATTTATCTGAAATTCTGGGACGTTATAATGTATCGGCAGCTACTATTTACCAAATTGGAACGCTTCCCAAGGAAACATTTGACGTAAGAAAACTCCAGGCGAATAAAAACTACACCATTATTCATGGGTTTGATTCTTCTCAAACGGCTAAATCCTTCATTTATCACCCCAATCCCATCGATTATGTCGTTTTTCGGTTTGATGATTCTCTCAAGGTAGAAAAAGGACAAAATCGGGTCGATACTATTAAAAATGAGATCTCGGGAATAATTAAAACGT
>JAGQVA010000959.1 GCA_020438265.1 Bacteroidota bacterium | reverse complement strand
TGGTAGTGGAAAAGAAGATAATCATGAACTGAGATGTTATATCAAACCTTCGGATTTCAAATTGGTGGTCGAATTACATTTGGTTATTGACGACAAAAAAATGAACCTGACGGCCAGAGAATATGAACTTCAACCCCTTGAAAATGACCGAAGGGTGATCATGTGGCCCAATTTCATTTCCGAAGACTGGAATAGTTATTATCTCTACAGCGAATTTCCCAAAGCAGACCGGGGAACCAAAATGGTGCCTTTCTTCAAGAATGCATCAGATCAGAGTATTCTTGTGAATGATAAGGGGAGGATTATTTATGCTGATTCAGACGGAATAAGAGGTTCAGATCTGAGTTTGGAGCAATTGATTGCCTATCCCGGAGGAACCCTGGACAGCTCTTTTCACAAATACGATATCATCAAAACCAATAAACCGGTTGCAGGATTAGAGATCAGGAAAAATATCGACGGAGAAGAACGGGTTGTGGGTTATTTATTTGTGAAAAAGCCTGAGGATGATTCTATGGGCGATTACAAAATCAGAGACCTCAGTCGGGTTTCCAGCTTTACAGATGTGGTTTTGGGTATTGATTTTGGTAGCAATAACTCCTGCATGTATTTTGCCAGAGTGAACGGCAGTGATGTTAAACCGATTTCATTTTCTAATAGAAGGATGGTTTTGGTCGGTAAGGAAAACCTCGATCCTGATCATTTGAAAATCGCTATGCCGCATGAGTTATACTTTTTCCAAAATGAATCTTCTCCTAATGGGCAGGTGAAATCCTGGGTGCACGAGCATAATCCCCAGTACATCGTTTCCGGAATGGATGATCAGGAAATCGCAGGTGGGGTGCCTGTTTTCGAGCCAAATATCCATATCAAAAATATGGGTTCTCGTACCATTACCACCAATGCCGGTACGCTTCACCACAGCATGAAATGGCTGACAGAGGAAAACGATAAAGCTAAAAAAAGCGCGTATCTCAAAGCACTTTACCTGAAAGCCTGTGCGGATTTATATGCCAATAATTTCCGGCCGATAGAATTGCGATGGTCTTTCCCCGGCTCATTTACACAGGGAGAAGTATTGCAGTATCGCTTGTTATATAAAGACATTGTCGATACCCTGAAACCTATCGATAGTGTGAAAACCGTTCTCAACGAAGATGCATTGACTGAATCAGAGGCCGTTTCCAATTATGCATTGGCTACGGGTGTTTCTCTTCAGGAGAATAATCTGTTTTTGGGAATTGATGTCGGAGGAAGTACCAGTGATATTTTACTGATTGCACTGGATCTTCATGAGGGTAACTATAAGTTGGTGAAACAGAGCTCCTTAAGAATGGCTGCCGGAATGATTGCTGATGCTTCCCGCAATTCCAAAGCTTTCAGAGATTCACTGGTCAATTACCACGATAGTCCAAAGTCGAATCTGACCATTCCCAACATCAAAACTATCAATAATGAGAACGCTCCATTTTTCCTCAATGCCGTTTTTGACCGGTTGAAGAATGATGAGTTTGATAATTTTTACGCGTTCCTGGCCCGGAGTAATTCCAGTTTGTTTGCTTTGCCGGCTTATATGACCGGACTGCTGGTGTTTTATAGCGGTCAGCTCGTGAAAAAGACGATTGCAGAGAATCCGATGCTGGATGAGGTGAAAAAAATCAACCTCTTCCCATTTGGAAAAGGAGGCAGGATTTTCGACTGGCTGGATACGTATCCAGGCAAAATGATGGCCGAAGAATACCTGAATAAATGCTTTCAGGCAGGATTTGGTGAAGGTGGTGGAAATATGACCTTGTTTAAGCAGGATGATATTCGCGAAGATAATAAGTCTGAAGTGGCTAAAGGCATGGTTTCAGCAAGTCAGGATGAAAGGGTAAAACTCAGTAGCGACCTTCGTTCCAATTCGGATATATTTGGAGAAACCGGGTATGCCCTCAGAGAAGAAGGAAGTCTGGAAGAAGTTCCCTGGGAATCTACGATTTCTCCGGAACATTTTGAAAGTCTGAACCTCAAGCTCAAGTTTCCCGAAACCTTCGTGATGTTTGATAAATTTCTGGACATTTACCTCGATTTCGTAGGGCCTTCAAAAACGGGAATCATTACCAATACCAAAGAGTTAAAGGCAAAAAGTGCAGAATTATCCAATTATCTGAAAGGATATATCACCAATGATGCTGAGTACAAAAAAGCGCGTGGAACAGGCGTTTTTGAGTTTAAGCATTCCATGCTTGTGCTCGAAGCGATGTGTTATTTGGAGAAGTTTCTTGTACCTGTAATATATAAAAATTAGCCGTTGGGTTAGGCTTGAGTTGATATGTATTCAATTGCCGCAAGGCATAATCCCGTTAGGGATTAAATGTTGGTAGCCAATGAGTTCATCTTATATTTCAGCGCGCCTTGAGGCGCGCTGGTTCGAGAGGGGA
>JAGQVA010000094.1 GCA_020438265.1 Bacteroidota bacterium | reverse complement strand
GCCTTTGACCGGGAAAGCGCCTCACCAGCTCATTTGCGTATTTCGGCAATTGTTCATTCGCCGGAACGCTGGTAATCACCGAGAGCAGATAGTGAGGGTCGTATTTCCTCACAATTAACTCAAGGTCCTTCAACGGTAGCGTCTGTCCAAGGTAAATAACCCTTTGATTGCGCGATTTTAAGATATATGCTGAGAAAAGTAAACTTAATTCATGTAGTTCTCCTTCAGGTAAGAATAATACAAATTTTCGGGTAGTAGCATCGTAAGAAGGCATCTGAGCATCAATCGCTACAATAATTTTCTGCCGGATCAAATTGGAAATAAAATGTTCATGTGCGGGATGAATGCTACCCGTTTGCCACATAATACCAATCCGCTCCAAAAACGGATAAACGATGTTAATAATCGTTTTCTCAAATCCATATTGCAGCGTATTTGTTGCAATGATTTTTTCAAACCGCTCCTCATTCAAATCTACCATTGCCAAAATCAGGGCATCGATCTGATTGGGGAATTCAGGATTAGACTCGGCAATATTCATTACCCGCTTGTGAATTTCCTTCTCAGACAAGGAAGCAATTTTGGATATTTTTAATCCATTGCGATTTAAATAAGAAATGTTAAGGACCAATTTCAGGTCCTCGTCATTATAATATCGGATTTCGGTAGGCGTCCTCTTAGGGTTAATGATTCCATATCTCTTTTCCCATATTCGAAGAGTATGCGCTTTTATTCCCGATAAATGCTCAAGATCTTTAATTGAATATGTTCCCAAAACCGTTCTATAAAATGTTTATTCGTTGAATGCTAAACTACTATAATATCAAATTGTTTTGATAATTTTTACATTTGTCAATTCTTGGCTGAATAGCTAAATTCGGAAAATGTCAATTAGTTGCTATGCAAACATTGCGAAAATTAATAATAATTTTTTTTGTTGGGCCAGTATTATTCTCGTCTTGCGAAAAAAGTGCCTCAAATGATCAAAACAATGATCCTACTGAGGAAAATAATATTGTCGACCGGGATATTCCCGATGATCCACAGGAAAAATCTCCTCAGGATAAAGTAACGGAAATTTTGCAAGCCTATTATCATGACCTGTCGGCAGCTCAAATCAATGAAGACGAATATTTTGCTCCTACGGTAGAAAAGTTTTTCTCCTCTGAGAACCTTCCCCGCCAAAAAGTTGCTCAAAGTATTCGCAACGGGTTTTCCGGATTTGATAGTCGGGATATTAAAATCTATAGGGAAAGTATGGTCATAGAACCAAATGGAGATGGATATGTTGCAGAATTTTCGGGTGTTTCTGTGGTAAAGAGAACAGGTTCTGAGGAAACCGAAAGACAGGAATTTAAAAATCGGGTAACATTTAATTCTGACTTTGAAATTACCCGGTATGAATCTCTGGGGGCTCCGAATACCAGCAGACAAACTGCCAGATCTATTCCTACACAGATACAGGCCGCTAAAGAAATTCTTTCAGCACTGAGCAGTGGGAAATACGAACAGGCAGCTAAATATATTCATCCTAAAATAGGCTATTATTTTGTAACCCAACCCGGGGCAATGAGTGTCCCTTATAAGTGCTCAGATCTTAACACAATGGTTTCCTATGCCTCCTGGTTTAAAAATGGCATCCCTAATTTGGGGACTGATCTGAAAGAGGAAGCACTTCCCGGTTTTAATTGTGGGGATCTCTTTTCCAAAGAAGGTACTTTCATTGCTGAAGTGAGTGATTATTCTGCTATTAGCTCCTTAATGGGTGCTTTAAATCGGGCCGAGGTGGGTAATTATGATGAAAAACTAATCGGCGATGTCAAAAGCCTGGAGAAATATATAACCTGGCAAATTATAGATACCTATTCCGCCACCAGTTTATTATTGGGGAATATTGATGGAAAATGGTATTTGTTGGGGGTTGATATTGCAGCGTATGATTGTTCTGCTTAAGAGAGAGATAGACAGACCTTCCAGGTTTTCGAAAACCTGGAAGGTCTGGTCTGAATTTTATCGAATCAACACCTTTTTCGACAAGATTCCATCTTCAGTCATCCAGGAAAGCAGATAAATCCCCTGAGAATAATTTTCTTTCAAAAGCTGAAGGCTCTTTTGGCCAGGAGAAAGCGAAATCTGATTCATCAATCTTCCATCCATACTAAAAACTTTTAGCAGAGATTGTCTGTCCGCACATGTTGATTGTGAGAAATCGAGCATCAGAGATTCTTCCGTATCTATAATGCGATAACCTTCACAATTAACAAGTAAAGGGTCAACACGGGTTGTAGAGGTATCAACCCCAACCCCGCTGATTTCTTCATCAGCACTGACAGGTTGTGCCAGTTCGGCTATCGTAGCCAATGAGGCTTTTACCACCTGAGCCATAAAGGTGAAGTCTAACGTCCCTATTGTATCGCCAGGAGTATGATAATGAGGATTGCGAAAGTCTGCTCCATCGGTAATCATGAGCGCATGAATCCCGGCCAGCCAGAAATAGGCATGATCGCTTCGAAGCAGATCCGGAACCAGAGCTCCATTTCCGGGAGAAAGTACCGTAATGACTTTTAATTCAGGGACGTATTGATTAGCTGATTGCTCAAATTTTGCCGCTAATACGGCAGAACTTTCATTACCTACATTGGTGATAAAATTTCCTCTGGAACTATCGGCAATCACTGCATTATAGGCAGCGGGGAATAGTAAATTAAATCCTGCCGGAAGGTTTTGAGTATTGGGGCGGTTGTCGAAATAACCGATCATTTCCAGGTTGACGACTCCTTTTACAGATTCATTCGGATCAATGCCACTATTTACATACATATTGCTTCCTCCTCCACCGGTTTCTTCCTGATCAAACCCTATAAAATGAATTGTATGGGCAAATTTATATTTCGAAAGAATACGCGCTGCTTCAAGCATTCCGGCAACAGCCGAACCATTATCATCAGCTCCGGGCGCATTGGGGACACTATCAAAATGTCCGTCCAGGATGTATATGTTATTGGGGTCCTTTACTCCGGATTGACGACCGATGATATTTTCCATTAAATATCCGGAAGCGTTCTGCCCTTGTCTGGTTACAGCCAGATTATATCCCTGAAACCGATTATCAATACTATCCTTGACCGCTTCCAGATGACTCAGCCCTATAGTTCGGGTTCTGATCCCTTCAATCCAGGAAAGATCTTGCTTGAGATGGGTACTATCCACCTGATCTACCATCTCCTGGATATCAACAGCGCCCCCATCAAGGGCGACAATTTTCACCTGATGAATCGTAACATTTATGGGCATGGGGGCATCCCAGGTAATCTTTTTATTAGTACCAGCCATGACAGGATAACCCAAATCACCTGTGGCATTGCTGACATCTACCTGAAAGGTGGCGCCATTATCATCAGAAAGGGAAAAAAGAATCTCAAGGCTATCATTTTCTACATCTGTGAGATCGAATGTGATCGTCATTCGATCAAAATTATAATTAAATGCAGCTTGAAGGTTGAGAATTTCGGGAGGAGAATTCTGGGCAAATCCAGAAAAATAATAAAGGAAGAAAAGGAGTAGAGCAATATGTTTCATACCGTAAGCATTATATCTCAAGGTATAAAAAAGCGAAGAAAAAGTTCGTACTTGCATGAACTTTTTCTTCGCCTATGTTTTGCCGAGCCGAAAAATTACGGCTAAATATAATCCTTAGTTACTGGCGACTGCTTTGATCTTGGCTTCTAAAGAAGCAATTACATCAAGATTCTGCTGCTGAACATTTGCCTTAATACCTTTGTTTTCCGGATTTACTTTCAGGCTGTGTTTTCTTCTTCTTGCTCTCGCGCGCAGTCTATGTTTTTTTATCGTGAATTTCTTTGCCATGACTATCTTTTCTTTTTCGTGGATGCAAACTTACTAATTATCATTGGAATCTGAAAAATAAGTGTACATTTTTTATTCTAATTCTTCATTAAAATACACTTTGTAATAATACATCTCTCTGATTTCATCATATCCGAGCTCCAGATGTTCCTCTGATTCCTCAATTTTGCGGTGATTCAGTTTGATTTCTATTTGTGTATCGAGCTTAATCAGGCTTTTAAAATCCTTCTTCATGTTTTTCACTCCATATCGGGAAATAGGAAATCCATCTTCTGAAGCGGGCAGTCCATGTTCTGTCTCGTAATTGGTCCTGTATTCATCAAATTCCAGCTTATACTCAGGGGTAGGGAAAACGGAATCTTTGAATTCTTCCAGGTCTAATTCTTTATGCTTGGAAAAATAATTGAGGGATTTGTTGAGAAACATCAACTGATCTTTGCGATCCTGGTCTTTTGCCAGCACTTCATCACAAAAATCTTTGGTTAAATGAAGAAACTGCTCGGTCTGATAACGATTGTCCTGAATCCTTGTAACCTGAAGAAAATCATCCCGCCAGTAAACGGCATCTTCACTTCCTTTATCAACCATCAAGACGCTAAAGCCGTCATCCTCGAAGGTATTAAAAATCAGGCAGCCTTTATCCAGCTTTTTGAGATTCACGCCCTCTTCCACCTTCATTGTCACCGACTCATTTTCCTCACCAAAATGCAGGAAAGTGTCTTTGTTTTCTGACTTAAAAATCCCTATCGCTTCAAGATCGGTTCCTTCAACGATACATTCCCGAAAATGAGCCACATACAGTTCTCCGCTCTTAATATGGGGATGTACAGACTGAGCGTAAAGATGATTGAGAATATTTACTGACTGTCCCAAAAACTCACTTCTCGATTCTTTAAAGACTTTTTTACAATAAGCATAAATCTCATTGAGGTTGAGATCTGCATCGTGAGAAAGTTTAAAAAATTCGTCAGTTTTAAAAGGAGAAAGAAAATAATCCTGAAGGATCAAAGCCATATCCTCATCAAAATCAAACAATTCTTTAGAGGCGACGACTCCCTGCCTTTTGACTTTATTTCCTACTTTATGAACAGCCAGGGTTGTCAGTCTGGCTTGTGATAAATCTACCATGGATCTGCTAATATTTGAATTTTTGTAGAGTGAGTTTTTTTACCACATAGCAACATAGGAAATAATTGGTTACGCCTAAAAGAATAAGAAAACATAGAAGACAGAAAAAGCATTGAATCTGGATTTGCTATGATTTCTTCTTTATAATTAAAGGCTATGTGACTATGTGGTGAAATATGAACCTCACACAATTTTTGTCAGAGAGCCATATTTGGAAAGCGAAGGTAGATTGAAAAGAGATGAGAAACAACTATCAATTTAATCACAAACTGCCACTCCCTGAGCAGCCTCACCAATCATTGGGCTCAGGTATGGAATCCCCAATCCTAATCCTCTGATTATCAATAAACCGGCAAAAATAATGGCCATTCCCCAGAGAATTTTCTGAAACCCTGGAAAAAAGCCTGGTTTTATCCAGTTTTTGACCATGCTCACAGCCATCATCGCGGGAAAAGTTCCCAGGCCAAAAAGAATCATAAAACCAATTCCCTCAAATACGTTTCCGGTAGCCATTGCACCAGAAAGAGCCAGATAAACAACCCCGCAAGGAAGGAATCCATTTAATATTCCCACCTGATACATGGAAGCGGGTCCTGGAGATTTGAGCAGAACTGCCAGATTTTGTTTGATTTTGAAGAAAAACCGGTTGAGAAAGGGAAGGTTAATCAGATTGTTTTTATTGCCTGTAATTAATAATAGTGCTAATAATAGTACACCCAGACCCATAGACAATCCTTGCTGAAATCCAGCAAATTCAATACCCTGCCCAATGGTTCCGGCAATGGTTCCCATCAATGCATAGGTCGTAATCCGCCCAAACTGGTAGATCATTTTGTTCCACACCTCTCCCCTACTGGACACTGGGAGAGCCAGCGCAATTGGGCCGCACATGCCTACGCAGTGGAGGCTTCCTACAAATCCTATGATGATAGCGGAGAACATTGTGATTGGATTGTTTGGTCCCTGTAGGGACGCGATTTTTGATATTGTAGAGACGCGATTAATCGCGTCTCTACAAGAAAATCAATGAAATTTATGGAATAAATATATTTTCTTCATCAAAATACGTTTTCCCCTCGGCTTCCCATTTTACCTTGATTCGCCAAAGCCCATTTTTCAACTCACGGGTAGAAACAGTCTGAAGGCCAGCCTCATCTGTATTGATTTCCACATGTTGATCCATCAATTGGCTGGAAGGGCGATATAAATGAATATCCCCGGAAATAGTTCCCATTTGAGGGAATGAAAGATTTACTTCCTTATTCTCTGCGATAAATTCAATTTTCAGCGGTACTTCCAGTTCTGCCGAATTGCGTGTCTGTATGATGTGATCTTCATAGTCAAGTGCCTGCTCGTAGTACTCATCAGTAACCAGACTAAATTTGTGTTGCGTGGACATCACAACCAACGAAATCATCACCACCATAAACACTCCGTAAAATATTGCGATTTTCGTTCCCCAGCTCATGACTATTTTAATTAATTGGTCCCATAAAATTGGTTTTAATGACATCTAATCTTTTGTCTCCGGACCAAACTTCGACAGTGATTGATGTTTTGCTTCCGTCCAGATTTTCTCTGGAAATTTTGATCAGACAAGCTCCTTTGGAAATATCCCGGGGTTTTACATCCGGAGGGGTTCCGATCAGTTGAATTTCACCTTCTGGTTCTACAAGTCTGAATTCAACTGGAAAACTATTACTGGTTTTGTTAACCACCTGAAAATTGTAAAGATTGGAAATTTTCCCATCGTCTGTTTTCTGGAATAATACTCCAGGCGTTCTCAAAAGCGTGGTTTCGACATCTGATCTACTGGCCAGGGAGTAAGTTAATACAGAAAGCATTCCGACCAAAACAATCGAATAAGCAATAATCCGCGCCGTGATTTTAAAGGGTTTTTTCTCCGAGATTCCATTATAAGAAGCATACCGAATCAATCCTCTCTCAAATCCCACTTTGTCCATGACATCATCACATACATCAATACAGGCAGTACAATTGACACATTCCATTTGGGTTCCGTTTCGGATGTCAATCCCTGTAGGGCAAACCTGCACACATAAACTACAATCGATACAGTCACCTCCTTCTCGCTCTTTATTTTTGCGAACTCTTTCCCTTTTTTCTCCCCGAATAAAATCATAGGCAACAACCAGTGAATCTTTGCCCAACATCACACTTTGCAACCTTCCATAGGGACAAACCACAATACAGGCTTGTTCACGGAACCATGCAAAAATGAAGAAGAAAATCCAGGAAAATACTACGACCCCGACAAATTTGCCCCAGTTTTCAGCAGGAGCATGCGTCACCAGTTTGGACAATTCATCAATCCCCACCAGATAAGCCATCAGGGTATTGGCGATTAAAAAAGAAATGGCGTAAAAGATTAACCATTTAGCCCCCTTTTTGACAATTTTGTCCTTATTCCAGGGTGAGCGGTTTAGCTTTTGCTGTTTGGCACGATCTCCCTCAATCCAGTATTCTATTTTGCGGAATACCATTTCCATAAAAATGGTTTGTGGACACGCCCAACCACACCAGAGTCTTCCAAAAATTACAGTAAAAAGCACCACAAAAACCATGAATGAAAGCATGGCAAAGGCAAAAAGGTGGAAATCCTGTGGCCAGAAAACCACGCCAAAAACGATAAATTTCCTTTCCAGGAAGTTAAATAAAAACATGGGCTCGCCATTCCAGCGAAGGAAAGGCCCAAGAAAAAGTAGGGTAAGTAATACGATACTTACGATAATCCTTTTATTGTGGAAGCGCCCTTTGGGTTTTTTAGGATATATCCAATTCCGTTTCCCTTCCTCATCTACTGTACCTATGGTATCTCGAAATGCTTCGTAGTCAAATTCAGGATTATTTGCCATTATTTTAGATCTTTTACTTTACAATGAAGGAAGAAAGAATGGTCAACAACTAATTATCTTTTATTTTCATAAAGAGTTTTCCTATAAAAATGGATCGAAAGATCCATCACCCCGCTAGGGGTGAAACATGGGTAGAAAAATTGTTCTGACCAAAAACCAGCACCTCTCAAGACGTGCAAGTTTAGAGTGCCTCATATTTCTACCCATATTTGACCCCTAACGGGGTCTTTTCTCTCACGAGAAATTTTTATTGGAAAGACCATTCTTCCTCCTCTCGAATTAAAAACTTAACTATCAACCTCTTGATTTTGAGGATCTTCAGGGACAGGAACATATAAGTCTCCCTGTGGATCTTTTGGATTCGGAGGATTTGTTCCCTGGAAAGTCAGAATAAAGCTGGCCACCTCCTGCATCTGCTTGGGTTTGAGCTGATCCTGCCATGAAATCATGCCTTTCTCAGGTACTCCATATTTAATCGTTGTGAAAATATCATTAATACTTCCTCCGTGTAGCCAGTACTGGTCAGAAAAATTGGGGCCTATTCCTCCTTGCCCTTCTGCACCATGACAGGCAATACAGTTGGTCATATAAATATTTTTACCATTATTCAGACTGACTCCATCAGTAAGAACCTCGACGTTTTGTTCATTGACCAAATTGGCAACACGCTTGAGATATTCTTCTTTCTGAATAGCTGCTTCAGCCATTTCTTCATCGTATTGCCCTTTTGAAGTCCAGTCAGCCCCAGGGCCGTGGAAAACAAACAGGTAGACAACTGCGAAAGCAATAGAAAGATAGAAACCGTACTTCCACCATGGCGGAAGGTTATTGTCAAGTTCGCGAATACCATCATAATCATGTCCCAGGTCAATATCTGATTCCTTTTCAATTGGGACGATATCCCAAAGCCAGGCTCTGATTCCAGCCAAACTGTAAGGCGATGGTTCTGCTTGTACTCCTGCCGCAGCGGTTTCTCCTTCTGCTGCAGCTGCAGTTTGTTCTGCATTCTTGCGAATCAGCGCAAAAATGGTCAGTGTCATTACCAAAATTGTCAGGGCCAGACCAATCATAGAGAAAACCAGCAGGGAAATCACCTGATTTTGAATGTCTGAAACAGGAGCAGGCGTAGACTGAGCTACAGCCTGCCCCGTGATTAATAACCCTATATAAAATGCGAGAACGTGCTTGATATATAATTTTTTCATTGTTATTCAGATTTGCCGTTGAGAGAGATTTTGGAAAAATACTGAGCTTCCTCAGGATCATTAATAGGCATGGAGGCCAATTCTTCCACTTCCTTTTTATCCATTTTGACTACATATACAAGAATGAACATGAAGAAAACAAAGAATACCAGGATTGCAATGATTGGAAAAAGGCTCACTCCGTCTATCGAACTTAATACTTCTTTATGCATGATTTTTTTCTTTAGATTTCGTTTTTGAGAGGGAAAGAAGGTCGAGGCCCTTTTCTCCCTCCAAAAACATTTCGCCTATTTTTTGATATCAGTTCCTAATCGTTGCAGGTAAGCAATTAATGCTACAATTTGCTTATCCTTCAGGGTTTCCCCTCCAGCCTGATCAATTGTACCTTCATTGATAAGGTTTTTGATAACCTCATCTGCCTGGGCAGTCAGATCCGAAATTGCCTGACTTTCCTGACCCTCCGGATACTGATAAGGTACTCCCAGGGTCATCATTGCTCCGATTCTCGCGGGCGTAGATGCGATATCAATCTTATTCTTGAATAACCATGGATAAGATGGCATAATAGAGCCCGGAGACATGGTACGCGGATCAAGCATGTGCTGATAGTGCCATGAATCTGAGTATTTTCCCCCTACCCTGTGTAAGTCTGGGCCTGTTCTTTTTGATCCCCACTGGAATGGGCGATCATAGACAAACTCACCCGCTTTGGAGTACTCTCCATATCTTTCAGTTTCGGATCGGAAAGGACGGATCATTTGTGAATGACAGGTATAACATCCTTCCTTCACATATAAATCTCTACCCTGTAATTCAAGCGGAGTATAAGGCTCAACAGACGCAATGGTTGGGATATTGGACTTGATCATAAAGGTCGGAACCATTTCCACAATTCCTCCAATCAGGATCATTACCAAACTTAAGATCAGCATCTGAATAGGACGTCTTTCAATCCATTTGTGCCAGTATTCATTTTTATGTGTTTTGTAAGGCGCTTTCAGATCAAGGCTTTGTGCTTCGGCTTCTTCATTCGCCTGGAAAGCTCCCGCTCCCGCAGTTTTTATCAGGTTATAAACCATCATGAAAACACCCACAATATACAATGTGCCTCCAATCGCTCTGAGCCAGTACATCGGCAGAATCTGAACGACTGTTTCAAGGAAGTTTTTGTAAACCAGGAATCCATCTCCGTCAAATTCTTTCCACATCAGGCTCTGTACTAAACCACCTATATAGAGTGGGACAGCGTACATAATAATTCCCAGTGTACCAATCCAGAAGTGAGCATTGGCGAGATTATATGAATGTAATTTGGTTTTCCACATTTTAGGAACCAGCCAGTAAAGGATACCAAAGGTAAGGAACCCGTTCCAGCCCAATGTTCCAATGTGAACGTGGCCAATTGTCCAGTCAGTGTAGTGAGTCAGTGCGTTGAAACTTTTGATTGAAAGCAAAGGTCCTTCAAAAGTAGACATACCATAAGCAGTTACTGCCACCACCATAAATTTCAAAGTAGGATCGTTCCTTACTTTATCCCAGGCTCCGCGTAAGGTAAGCAGACCATTCAGCATCCCACCCCATGATGGAGCAATCAACATCAGTGAGAAAACCATCCCCAGAGATTGTGCCCAGTCGGGAAGTGAGGTGTAAAGCAAGTGGTGAGGACCAGCCCAGATGTAAATGAAAATCAAGGCCCAGAAGTGGATAATTGATAGTCGGTATGAATAAACAGGGCGCTTGACAGCCTTGGGAATAAAGTAGTACATCAATCCCAGATAAGGAGTAGTCAGAAAGAATGCTACTGCATTATGACCATACCACCACTGAACCAGTGCATCCTGAACTCCTGCGTAAATAGGATAACTTTTCAGCATGCTGAAAGGCAATTCCAGGTTGTTTACCACGTGTAGTACCGTAACTGTAATCCAGGTAGCGATATAAAACCAGATTGCCACATAGATATGTCTTTCCCTGCGATTGGCCAAAGTCAGGAACATATTCAGACCGAATACAATCCAGACTACTGCAATTGCCAGGTCAATAGGCCATTCCAGCTCTGCGTATTCCTTTCCGGAGGTTATCCCCAGTGGAAGAGTAATTAAAGCAGCGAGAATGATTAACTGCCATCCCCAGAAATGGGTCCAGCTAAGCGCGTCGCTGAACATCCGGGTTTTGAGAAGGCGTTGTAAGGAATAATAAACCCCCATAAAAATACC
>JAGQVA010000958.1 GCA_020438265.1 Bacteroidota bacterium | reverse complement strand
TCCTTCCGGATATGGAGGGTATTTTTGGTCGAATAATGCTTTAGTCAAAGACATTATCGTTTTTTTACCAGGGACTTTCACTTTGATTGTCATCGATAGCAATAACTGCATGAGCCCGCCCTCTGCCTCATTTATTGTCAGTAGTGGAACGGCTCCCACAGCCATGTTTAGCAGCGATATTAACGGGACTCAGGTAAGCTTTTTCAATGGCTCTTTGAATGTGGGCATTTCCGGAGCATACCACTGGGATTTTGGAGATAGCAGTGCGGTTGATAGCAATGAGAATCCGATACATGTTTTCCCCGGAAGCGGGAGTTATACTGTTACCCTGATTGTCAGTAATGATTGCGGAAGTGATACAGTTAGCAGTGAAATTTCTGTTATTTCCGCGTCCATCGATCCTGCTCTTAGTTGGACCGCGTCCATTCAGATTTATCCCAATCCTGCTTCTGATCACATTTATATCAAAATTCCTCAACTATCTGCGCCTCATTTTGAGTATCAATTGACGGATCTGAGGGGGAAAATTATTTTTAATGGATCTAAATTAAATCAGGTGGGAGAATTTACGACTCAGATCTCTATCGGCCATCTGGCTGAGGGAATGTACTTGTTGAATTTGTCTGATGGAGAAAAACGTTTTACGAGGAGAATTTGGAAAAAGAATTAAATAATCATTTTAACTTCCTTATAATCAACACACTGT
This sequence comes from Bacteroidota bacterium, assembly GCA_020438265.1. Taxonomy (GTDB): domain Bacteria; phylum Bacteroidota; class Bacteroidia; order J057; family J057; genus JAGQVA01. The sequence goes on along the minus strand of JAGQVA010000958.1, from coordinate 1,718 downwards.
AATCCTTTTGTGATACTTTCGTGATACTTTTTCCCCAAATTGCTCAAAAGTGTTTTTTTCTATTTGTCTGCTCCCCGGATTATCCTTTGGGGAGCTTTTTTTTATTATTTTGTGAGTCTATTGCTTTATTTCCAGACTCTTAGGATAAAGTTTTACAAGCTTTTTCCCGTAATATTTTACCCTAAGTTTTTTTCCATTAATTTTACAAAAAATACTCGCATAATATGGCCGTAAAATATTTTCAAAACTTAACACAAGAAGAAGCTGCTCTTATGTATAAAGCTCCTGCCCTCGTTACTGTACTGATTGCCGGAGCCGATAAAAATATTGATAAGAAAGAAAAAGATTGGGCAGCTAAAGTTGTTAATTACCGAACCTTTACTGCTCAGCCCAAGCTTCAGGAATATTATGAAATCGTTCAGAAAACATTTGAGGAAACCTTGAATAATCTGGTTGATGACTGGAGTGCAGACTCAGAAAAGGAAATTATCCATGAGTTATCACAGACAAATTCTATTTTCGATAAAATAGACCCTGAATATGCTGGTTATTTAAAAGCCAGTTGGAGAAGTCTTGCAGAAAAAGTGGCTGGTGCGTCCGGTGGGCTTCTTGGCCTTGGTTCCGTTGATAAACACGAACGGGAACTGATCGGCCTTCCGATGATCGATTAATAACAGATACAAATGAAAAAGGGTGCTTTCAGGCGCCCTTTCTTTTTTTTACCATTTGGCAAATGCCCTCACATAAACTGTTAAAGAGCAGGCATTTGTTACCAGTTAAGCCTTTCTTTTAAAGAAGTAATATGTGCAAGGTGATGACGACAATGCCATTCATACAATCCCAACATTGTATCGAGGGATATTAGTCCCCATTCAGGATGTCTCAGCTTTGCCTGAAAATCACTATCACTCATGTAATTCAGCATCATGACCCATCTTCTATGCAGGCTTTCCAGCATCATTAAAGATACTTCAACAGGAGCCGTTTTCGCTTCGGGAAGCTCTGCCCAGGCAGCCTGGTCATAGGTTTTGATTAAAGGTTCATTTTCCGTAAGGGTCCATTTAAACCGAATATAGCTATTTAAATGGCTATCCACGACATGATGAACGAGTTGTCTGACTGTCCAGCCTTCAGGGCGATAAGGAGTATCTAATTGGTTTTCATTGAGTCCCTCTACCGCATTTTTTACATTTTGAGGAAATGATGCGATCGTTTGGATCATGGTTTTTCTTTGATCCGGGGTCAAAATATCAATCCTGTTAAAGCGCCCAATAGGATACTTTAGTTTTTCGAGTTGAGAATTTTCCATATCAGAAATTAAAGTTTTCGCTGATTATTGACTTCAAAAGAAAATATATCATTTCGCTGATAATGGCCTGAAACGTCAAGGGTCATTCTTTCTTCGTATACTTTTTCCGGATCTATATCTGCTATGATAATTTGTTCACATTCAAATATCGGTTCCGTGATATATTTACCATCCGGTCCAATCACGCAACTTCCTCCTTTTAATACAAATTGATTGGGATTATTGGCAAGATTTGCGGGCAATTCTAGTTCTTCTGGCAAATCCTTTGCTTTTAATATCTGCCCCGCCGCAACAACAAAACATCGTCCTTCAAATGCATAATGCCTACTGGCGACCTGATGCATTTCGTGTACATTCGGCCAGGCGGCGATATGAATATGTTCTCCCTGGTTATGTAAAGCCTGCCGTG
>JAGQVA010000957.1 GCA_020438265.1 Bacteroidota bacterium | reverse complement strand
AGGGATAAGTAATTATTCGGCAATCGGATTTATCGTTGTATCAGCCAGAGAATGCGGTCATAAGAGAAGCCGTAATGAAGGATCACAATGATTCCCAGAATCAGTCCCCATTTTTGATATCCCATATCGAATAAACTCCAGGTTGCGAAGGCAAATATTCCCAGTTCAATGGCTAATCGAATAATCCCCGTAGTAGGAACCGGAGCTGCGCCAGAGCGACTTGGATCATCCGGAACAGCAAAAACACCCCAGATAACCGCCAGGAGTACTGGGATTCCGATCGCAAAAACATATTGCAACCAACCGTCTCCTTTTCGCCAGCCCCAAATACCGAGGATAATGAGTGCTGCTATTTCCAGGAGAAATCGGATTCCCAAATTGATTGGATGTGAGCCCATGAGTCTGTTTTTTATTTTTTCGAACTTAAGCCCTGTTCAAGGGTTATGAATACAATCAAATTACAAAACCTCATTTATAATCCTATGGCAAATCCTAAAAAAGACGCCCAATTTCACTTTCGCAACTGGCTGATTAAAGCACCTTTGGGTCTCGTTTTGATTGGTCTGGGTATGTGTCTGGTAGCCGAAGGGGCCCTTCAAAAATATGATGGTGCTGCTACGCTTCATTGGGTGCTTTATGGCACTTTTGCGCTGGTCGTATTAAATGCCGGCATCAGCGTATTTGGGGGTGCCGTGGTGCATCGCAGCCATTTTGAGCGATTGAAAGAGGAAGAAAATTAGATCGGCTACTTTGCCAGATATATTTTTTTCGGGATATTGATTCAACGATCACCTCATGATGAACCTAAATAAAACCCTTTATCACAATAGTCCCTACTTCTTTGGGCTATTTTTTCTTTTTGCCCTTTTGGCATTCTGGCCGGGATATTTTGGCCGTTTGTTTGGCGATATTCCAACGCATATACATATTCACGGGATCACGATGACAGTATGGTGTCTGATGCTAATCGGACAAGGATTTTTGATTCGGCTGAAAAAGCAGCGTATTCATAAAACAGTGGGAAAGATTTCCTACCTCCTGGTTCCGCTTATCGTCATTTCAGGGTTCAATTCAGCGCATTATTTGTTAAGCAGGGCCAATATGCCACCGGAGAATTTCTACAGCAATGCAGCCCTCATGTTTAACTCTCTGATTGCATTTGGCATCATTTACGGATTAGCGATTAAGAATCGGAAGCAACCGCTGGTACACGCGCGGTACATGGTCGCGACTATTTTCCCGATCATCACACCGCTGACTGACCGATTGATTCATCATCATGCGCGACCGATTCTCAATCTCGTGCCCACTATCAATGGGTCCCCATCAGTTTATGTAGCGGGATTTGTACTGGCTGAAGTTATTTTGATTGGTTTGGCGCTCTGGGATTGGCGTTTCCATAAAAAAATGAAGGCATTTCGGGTAGCTTTAGGGATTGTTTTACTTTACCATATTTCTACCTTATTCTTTTATCATTTTTCTTTATGGCAGGGAATTACAGATTGGATTATGAGTTTGCCTTTATCCTGAATAAATTCAATTATTTGAGAAATGAAAAACGCCAGTCGCCATATCAACCAATCCATTGAATCATCCATTCTGATCGAAGCCCCCATCGAGGTAGTCTGGGAAAATATCACAGACGTCAAAATCGAAGAATTTTCCGACCCATTCCTTTTCAAGCTCTTGAACATCCCCAAACCCCTCAAAGCGGAAATCGTGGTAGAAGGAAAAGGTGGCAAAAGAATCGCTTATTTCAGTTCTGGCAAAAAATTCAACCAGGAAATTCTGGAATGGGAACTTCATAAGAGATATGCTTTTTCATTTAATCCGGATAAAGGATTTAAGGTAGGATATCTGCTAGATATTTCAGATGGAGTCTTTCAGATTAAAACGGGGGCTTATACGCTGGGACAAAAAAACGATTCAGTGGTCGAACTAAAACTCAGTACTGATTTCAGCCTGCACCGATACGTATATCCCTTTTTCATTATCCCGGTTTACATCGTGCTAAGGGTATTTCAGCGCTATTTATTAACCTCCATCAGGAAAAATTCGGTCCAATGAGTGCAGTAAAATTCACAGAAAAAATACGGATTAAAAGAACCCAGGCTGAAGTGTTTGACCTTACTCAGGACTATGAAAATCGTCTAAATTGGGATACCTTCCTCACGAAAGCAGATTTACTTGACGGTGCGACAGAAGCAGGAATGGGAGTCAAGTCCTACTGCGCTGCACATAATGGGCTGGGCATGGAAACTGAATACGTCTCTTTCCAAAGACCTAAGGTTACCGCTGTAAAAATGACCAAAGGTCCATTCGTTTTTAAGTCCTTTTTAGGTTCATGGCGGTTTCACCCAATCAATCCGGAAGAAACAGAAGTTGTTTTTTTGTATTCATTTCAACTGATATTTCCTTTTAATCTGGGTTATTTT
>JAGQVA010000956.1 GCA_020438265.1 Bacteroidota bacterium | reverse complement strand
GAACCGCTCAAATCCTTTTTAGTTTCATGAGAAAATGATGAGGTATATGTAACAGGGATTTTGACTAATAACCTGATTCCAATCGGGACAACGGTATTTGTTTTTGGAGAAGAGGTAAGAACGACTTCAGGTAGCAAACCGCAACCTTATACCGTTTTGCTCACAAAAATTCGCATGAAACCCGAACGGGCTAAAGTGAAATTTATCTATCATTCCAACGTAAAAGCCCGTATGAGCCTGAAGTTTGAGGAAGGCCGCTGGAAGGTTCATCATTCATATATTCGTATGAAAGCGCGGGATGCTGAAGGGAAAAAGACGAAAAAAATGCATTGGGATTTTTAAAAATGGTCAGACCTTCCAGGTTTTCGAAAACCTGGAAGGTCTGAATAAAAGATAAATCATCTCCCTTACTCTCCAGCTTGCATCCGGTCCGTATTCTCCTTAATCCGCAACTGCTCAATAATCTGATCCAGATCTCCATCGAGAATTCCCATCAAATTATAGATCGTCAGGTTAATCCGGTGATCGGTAACCCTGCCCTGAGGGAAGTTGTAGGTACGGATTTTCTCACTACGGTCTCCGCTCCCCACCATAGACCGACGCATGGCATCTTCTTCCTGCTTGCGTTTGTCCATTTCCACTTTGTAAATTCTGGCGCGCAGGATTTTCATCGCTTTCTCCAGGTTTTTCAACTGTGATTTTTCATCCTGCATGGACACGCGGATGCCGGTAGGTTTGTGGGTCAATACCACGGCAGAATAGGTGGTGTTGACTGACTGACCTCCAGGACCAGAAGCCGTTTTTGTTTCTTTAATGATATCAGAATCATTGAGTTCTACATCAAATTCTTCAGCCTCGGGCATGATCGCGATTTTTGCAGCGGAAGTATGAATACGGCCTTGAGATTCGGTTTTAGGGACACGCTGTACGCGGTGTACGCCTGATTCAAATTTCAAAATTCCATAAGCATCCTCTCCACTGATGGTAGCTACAGCTTCTTTATAACCGCCCATGGTTCCTTCCTGAAGGCTGGTTACCTCAAACCTGAGTCCTTTGCGCTCACAGTATCTCTGGTACATTCTGAAAAGATCGCCGGTAAACAGTGCTGCTTCATCACCTCCCGTACCGGCAGTAATTTCCATGACCACATTCTTGGAATCTTCGGGATCTTTAGGAATTAATAATATTTTGAGGGCATCTTCAATCTTCTCTTTTTGTGGCATTAACTCGCTTAGCTCTTCTTTGGCCATCTCCTTCCACTCATCATCCGATTCGTTTTCAAGAATGTTTTTCGAGTTTTTAATATTACTCAGTACCGCCCGATATTCCTGGGTTTTGGCTACGATTTTATCAAGTTCTTTGTATTCGATATTTAACGCCTTATAACGACGCATATCATTCATGACTTCAGGGTCAATGATTTCTTGTTTGACCTCTTCAAATCTCGCTTCTATCTGTGCTAATTTATCTAACATGGGACGTTTTGTTAGGATTTTATTTTGTACAAAAATATTTCTTTTTCAGTTAACAGGTAAATAGAACTTCCCTTGATTTTTACATCTCTGATTCTGTTGGGAAGTTCAGGTTTGAATAATTGATTTTTCCCACTTTGTATATTTTCTATGTACACCTGACTTTGATTATAACAAATAATCAGAGAAGCAGAAACAGATACCTGGGACCAGCGAAATGGGGCTTTTATTTCCAGTTTGTATCTGAAAACTCCATAATTATCAAAAACCATCAGGTTTTGAGCTGAGGTGTCCACGACATACACAAAGTTATTGGCAGAAACAATCACATCAACCGGATGAAAAAGAGAACCCGCTCCGTAATCAAGCCCACCGAAAACATTCTCCAGTTTTCCAAATGGATTGAATTTATAAATCCGGTTATCTTGTTGATTAAGAACATATTGTTCTCCGGCAATGCTTATGTCAAAACTAATGGGATAAATCTCTTCATCATTATCAAAATTTTCAAGATTAAGGAAATGTGTATTTCCAATAATTTTCAAATTTGTATTCAGCAGGGTAATCCGCCGGTCGGCATCGTCCAGGATATATATACTTTGCCGGTTTTTACTCACTACTTTCTTCAGGGAAAGGAATCCTTCTTCCCGCTGATTTCTCCCGCCAATCACAATCGATGAATCGTATCGGGTATCTTTGAGTAGTTTGAAAACCTGACTTTTTACCGGGTCGATCAGCAAAATATTTCCCTCATCATCGATATCCATATTGCTTGCTGCCGGAATTTCTGTAATCGTTAATTCAGGATTATTGAATAAACCATCTTTAACCAGTTGAGCGTGAAGGCTGCCTGTTAAGATGATCAATATGCCGAAAATGAGGGTTTTCACTGCTTGGCGGTATCTTGATTAAGGCTCATTTTTTTCATTTCTTCTGTCGGAAAAATATTCAGTCTCATACCAGA
>JAGQVA010000955.1 GCA_020438265.1 Bacteroidota bacterium | reverse complement strand
AAAACTGGCAGTGAGTACCACCAACCGCAACTTTGAAGGCCGTCAGGGCCCCGGTGCGCGTACTTTGCTGGCGAGTCCACTGGTTGCGGCAGCAACCGCTGTTACCGGTGTGGTAACTGATCCAAGAACCCTTTTAACCCCTGTTCTCAATTAAATTTACCATGGCTTACGACAAATTTTCCATATTAACCAGTACCGCCGTTCCGCTTCCAATTGAGAATGTGGACACAGACCAAATTATCCCTGCCCGCTTTCTGAAAGCAACTGAAAGAAAAGGTTTTGGCGATAATTTATTCCGCGACTGGAGATATCATTCTGACGATACTCCCAAGGAGGATTTTGTACTGAATAATCCTCAGTATAAAGGCCAGATTCTGGTAGGAGGAAGAAACTTTGGGTCTGGTTCTTCCCGCGAACACGCTGCCTGGGCGATTTATGATTATGGGTTCCGTGTAGTAGTTTCCAGTTTTTCGCAGACATTTTTCGGAATAACTGCCTGAATATCGGGGTTTTGCCTGTTCAGGTAAGTGAAGATTTTCTCAGTCAGCTTTTTGAAGCGATTGAGGAAAATCCGGAAATCGAAATTGTGGTTGATCTGTCTGCACAAACGGTGAGCGTTCCATCTTTGGGAATGAGTGAATCATTTGAAATCAATCAATACAAAAAAGAGAATCTGCAAAACGGGTACGATGATATTGACTACCTGACCAATATGGAAGATGAAATTAGGGCTTTTGCCGCAAAAAGGCCTTTTTAAATAATGATGACATGAGAAGACTGGTCGAAATTATGGACACCACGCTTCGCGATGGTGAACAAACCTCTGGCGTTTCTTTTTCCGCTTCGGAAAAGTTAACCATTGCCAGATTATTGATTGAAGAGTTGAAGGTGGACCGAATTGAAGTTGCTTCCGCCCGGGTTTCGGAAGGAGAACTGGAAGCTGTAAAGGCAATTATGGATTGGGCAAATAAAGGTGGATACACAAACAAAGTTGAAGTATTGACCTTTGTAGATGGTGGTTTATCTATTGAATGGATGATTGAAGCCGGAGCGAAAGTTCAAAATTTGCTTACCAAAGGCTCTTTGAACCATTTGACGCACCAGTTGAAAAAAACGCCTCAGGCGCATTTTCGTGAAATTGAAGAAATCATAACCAAAGCACAATCTGAAGGAATTCAGACTAATGTTTACCTGGAAGACTGGAGTAATGGAATGCGTAATTCTCCTGAATATGTATTCGAATTTCTGGATTTTCTGCAAACCCAGGCGGTAGAGCGGGTTTTATTACCTGATACGTTGGGAATTCTGACACCTGGAGAGACGGGAAAATATATTTCAGCTATCAGAGAAAGATATCCGGACGGCCATTTCGACTTCCATGCTCATAACGATTACGATCTGGCCAACGCCAATATTCTCGAAAGTGTAAAGGCGGGAATAAATGGTCTCCACGTAACGGTAAATGGAATGGGAGAAAGAGCCGGAAACGCTTCTGTTGCCAGTATGACGGCAGTTGTCAAGGACTTTCTTCCGGAAGTTGAGATAAATGTGGATGAATCTGCCATTTATAAGGTAAGTAAACTGGTAGAAACATTTTCGGGATTTAAAATTCCTGTGAATAAACCCGTCGTTGGAGGGAATGTATTTACACAAACCGCCGGCGTTCATGCTGATGGAGATAATAAAAAGAACCTGTATTTCAACGATCTCCTTCCCGAGCGTTTTGGCCGAAAAAGAAAATACGCACTCGGAAAAACCTCTGGCAAAGCCAATATTCAGAAAAATCTGGAAGAACTGGGGCTTGCACTCAGCAGCGAAGATATCAAAAAAGTTACCCAGCGAATCATTAAGCTTGGAGATAAAAAGGAAATTGTGACGCAGGATGATTTGCCCTATATCATTTCCGATGTCCTCAATAGCAAGGCCTATGAGAAAACGGTAAAAATCAGGGCTTACGTTCTCAATCACGCCAAAGGGCTCAAACCTTCATCTACCGTTGCGATTGAAATGGACGGAGAAGTGATTGAAGCTCATGCCCAGGGAGATGGACAGTATGATGCCTTTATGAATGCATTGAAGGCTGTTTATCAGCAGAAAAATAAAAATCTTCCCATGTTGGTGGATTATGCGGTACGGATTCCGCCGGGAAGCCATTCTGATGCTCTCTGTGAGACGATCATTACCTGGGATAATGGACAGAAGGAGTTTATGACGCGGGGACTGGATTCAGATCAGACAGTGTCGGCGATAAAAGCTACGGAGAAGATGCTGAATATTATTGAAAATAAATTAGAGGAGACGGTGCGCGTGATAAGTTAAGATTATTTTCCTTAGACCTTCCAGGTTCTCAAAACCTGGAAGGTAGCCTGTTCAATCAGAGGAAAAAAACTTCCACCATTTTTTCCTTCACAATAAGGGAAAAAACAACCGGATACTG
>JAGQVA010000954.1 GCA_020438265.1 Bacteroidota bacterium | reverse complement strand
GATTTCTGAAATCTGATTTCTGACTTTTTATATATTATTCTGCTTCATTACTTATAAATCTTATTTTTAGTAGAAATACCGACAGTCCCCCAACCATCGCGTCTTGAGACGCGCAAAAATCATGGGTTGCTCATGTAACTACCGGCTTCGCCTAATATTGAATCCCTGTGGGATTTCACCATCCGGTGTATAAAGTCTGCTAAATTTCCAGCAAAAACACAAATCGGAATACTCCTTGTTAGTATAAATAGTCAATACCTAAAAAAATGTTAAACTTTTCTTAAAGTAAAGGAGGCAATTTAGGCAGAAACCTTCCAGAACATAAATTTGTATATCATTAAAAAACAAGGAAAGAATTTAATTTTATGAAAAATCTGGTACCTTATGCTTTAGTATCCCTGTTGGTCAGTAGTCTTACTTTGGGTATATACCATTTTTCAGGAATTGGAAAACATCCTCAGTTTTCGTCCGGCCACAAAGATGACAGTCTGGCCATGACAGTCAATAATTCCATGCCAAAATATGATTTTAGCAATTGGAAAAGTGGTCCGGCAGACTTTCTTCTTGCAGCCAGAATGGCCACTCCGGCGGTGGTCCATATCAAATCTATTCAGACAGTAACCCGAAGAGTATATGACCCCTTTTATGACTTTTTTGGAATGCGCCCCCAGGAGCAAAGCCCCAAACAGCACGTTTCAAGCGGATCAGGGGTTATTATTAGTTCGGATGGGTATATCGTTACAAATAATCATGTCATTAAAGATGCCGATGAGCTGGCCGTTACATTGAATGATAATCGAACCTATAACGCAACCGTTATTGGAACAGATCCCTCCACGGATCTTGGACTGATTAAAATTGATGCGGATAATCTTTCTATTCTGGAACTGGCAGATTCTGATTTGGCCGAAGTCGGCCAGTGGGTATTGGCAGTGGGAAACCCATTTAGCCTTGCTTCCACTGCAACTGCAGGTATTGTGAGCGCAATTGGGCGAGATCTGGAGATTATCAAAGATCAAATGGCCATAGAATCATTTATCCAGACAGATGCTGCCGTGAATCCGGGGAATAGTGGCGGTGCACTGGTAAACCTGGAAGGCAAACTGATTGGTGTGAATACAGCGATTGCTTCTCCGACAGGTACTTATGCAGGTTATGCCTTTGCTGTGCCAGCCAATATCGTCAAAAAAGTGGTTAGCGATCTCAAACAATACGGAACGGTACAGCGTGCCTTTTTGGGCGTCAGATATGCACAAAATCTTGACGGAACAATTGCCCAGGAAAAAGGGATCGAAATTACCGAAGGTGTCCTGGTAGAAGGATTATCGGATAATGGTGGTGCAGCCAAGGCGGGCATTCAGGTGGGCGATGTCATTGTAACCATTGATGGAGTGAAGATTAAAAATGATGCGCGATTGAGAGAGCTGGTAGGACGCAATCGCCCCGGAGACACAATTGTAGTAGAGGTTTATCGTGATAAAAAAATAGAAATCCTGAACGTACAACTCACTGACCAGGAGGGAAATATCGAGATCAATGCGAGTGAAAGAAACGAGCTACTCAACAAATTGGGCGTGGAATTACGGACTCTGTCCCCTGAAGAATTAGAACGCATTGGTGCAGAAAGTGGCGTATTGATCTCCAAACTCTACGCTGGAAAACTCCGCCAGGAAACCAGTATTAAAGAAAATTTTATTATTATTAAGGTAAATGAGAAAAAAGTAGGTTCTGCGGAAGAATTGGTTCAAATGCTCGAAAACCAGCAAAAAGGAGCCGTGGAAATATCCGGATTTTATCCGAGGTCTTACCGGTTGTATTCTTATACATTTGAGCTTTAGACATAAAGGTTTTATACATATAGAGCAGGCCGATGTAGTTGGCCTGCTCTAATTTTTTATGAAAAAAAGAAAGACCTTATCCAGCTAAACAACATTCCTATTCCAATCAACCCGGCTACCCCGCCAAAGATCCCAAACACCAGTGGAAATATCATTGCATCCTTACCACTAAGCGTAGCTTTTTGAGGATCTTCAGGCAAATACCATATATCGACAATATCTCCCGGATCATACATAGCGGGTGTTGTATAAGTCGTGGAATAATATTTATACTGCTGACCGTCAGTGGCATTAAACAAAACAACAGGAGCCATAGCAGTACTCTGGGGTTCTGAACCACGTCGTGGACGTAAGACGTTTTCCAAAACCATTCCCTGGGTTTGAATCCCTTTTTGGTAAATGGTATTGGTTTCGCTCCATGACCTGATCGCAATAATCAGGAAAATCGTGCTGATCATCAGGAAAAACAGTGTCAGGGCGAGATTGAGTTTCTGATTGAAATCCATAGTTTGGGAATTGATGACTTCAATATTTGCATAAAAGAAAGGAAGTTGCAATTTTTTCACTACCACCCGTAGAGAATGCGATTATGAAATGTG
>JAGQVA010000953.1 GCA_020438265.1 Bacteroidota bacterium | reverse complement strand
TAACACATACGCTTTTCCTGCATAGGAACTGTCATTGGGCGTCGCTCCGCTGGCTCCTATAATCAGGTCGTCCATTCCATCTTTGTTGATATCCCCTGCACGACTGATGGCAACTCCGGCAAAGCTGTATTCTTCATCTCCCTGCAAAAAGAATCCATTGCTGCCGTCTATAGAAGCGGGATCAAACGGGCTGGGAAGTCCAGCGTCATTTCCAAAAATAATGTAAGCACCACCGGCTGATTCAATGGGTCCCAGTTCTGTACCAGGCGCACCAATGGCAAAATCTTCTGTTCCGTCGCCATTAATATCTCCCACACTGCTTACAGAGAAACCGGAATAATCACCGTCTGCTTTTCCGGTGATAATGATTCCATTGGTCCCGTTTAGCGAGGTAACATTAAAAACAGGCGAAAAAGTCTGAGCCTGGACGGAACTGCCCATCCAGGCTAGCAGGGCAGTCATGGCGATTCCCATTTTCCATCTCCGGTTCAGACTGACAAGCCTCTTCCCAAGCAGATCCAGCTTGCGGTGCAGATGTCTGATCAAATCCTGATCAGAGGCTTCAAAAAGCCTTTTCTGGACATTGCGATACTTGCGCAGGAGCTTACCGAAACGATAAGTAATTTGTTTTTTCATAGGCGAATAAAAGGTTAAAGTAAGGTATGATTAAGTTTCAATCGAGACCATTTTATTGATTTCATCCTTTTGGGTTCCAATGAGCAATGGCCGTCGAACTTCATGTAAGATTTTGACGTCGTAAAGTTCCTGCACCATTCCCTCCATGCGAATCCAGTGCTCCGCCGCTCCGGTGTTGAGGTTTACAATTTGAATTCCGCAACGGGCATTTACATTTCTACTTTTGAGGTTTTCATCCAGATCGAGTCCGCTGAAGGTTCTATTCTCCCGAATAGACGAAAGCCCAATCAACGCATAGTCTCCGATAAAGGTCAGGCCGCGCAAAAATCCAGGGCAAAAACAAACCTGTTCAAATTTGCCTGTCTTCTGATCCACATAACCGAAAAACCCGGAACCAGCTTCCAGGAGCCATAGCCGATCTTTATACCAACGGGGAGAATGAGGCATAGAAAGCCCTTCACAGACAATTTCATTATTTCGCACATCCATGAGAATCCCCCCGTTTTTCCGCTGATCCCGCCATCCGTCAGATACATCACTTTTACTCACAGCGGTGACATACGCAGGTTCTCCGTCAATACCAGCCATTCCATTAAGATGGCAGCGATCTTCAGGTGCTAATTGGCTGATAAAAGGAGGTTTCCACAACGGGCGAAAACTATGCGTCTCGCTTACAGTTGCCAGACAGCTAAACAGGGTATTCACAAAAACGGGCTTTTTATCTTTGCCCATAATGATATCGTGAATATCCAGATCACCCGTTGTATAAGCCATTTGAGGCAAATAAACCCTGTCGTAGTGATTATAAACCTGCCCCGGTTGAAGGGAATTTTCAAACCGCCAAACCTGAAACCGGGAGCTCATCCATATCGTTTGTGTATCGCCGCCCAGTCCCATACAGCGAGGGAAAGTGCGCTCTGTCAGGTGAATTTTCCCGTCAGGATTAATCCCAATCATAAACACTTTCCCCACCTGATAAGTAGTGAAAGTAATGCTGGCGTGTTGGCTGATCAACCAGGAAGCAAAATTGCGGGAAGTGAGTATCTCAAAAGAAGGGTTAGGTGGCGATGGCATAGGGAAAAGCGTTAGCGCGGGATGTTTAGATTACAAGTAAATCAGGGGTAAAAATGTGCAAAAAAAGAATGTATTTTTGAATAATGATGTCAATTAAGGTATAAGAATTCAACAGAATTGCGAATACATGAAGATCCCTCCCTGTGGTCGGGATGCCTCTCAAACGAGGTGTTTTCTGATCCGCCAGCAAGGCGGAAAAGATTCCCTTCTCAAAGAAGGCATCCCGACCAGCGAAGCGAAGGGAGGGATCTTCATATTCAGCTCAAATTTGGTATCTAAGAATAATGACAGCTCATTATTTAGCCATAAAATTTGTGTATTCATGGGGTTTTTCTCAGTAAAGCGAATATCCCCAAAATAGCCCTAACTACAAAACCTGATAATTATTTTTGCATGAAAATATCGGTAGCTCAAATAGAATCCTTCAAAGGAGAAATTCAACGAAATATGGACCATCATTTGACTTTTATTCAAAGGGCGGTTCACGAAAACGTAGATGTGATTGTGTTTCCGGAATTATCCTTAACCGGATATGAGCCAGAACTGGCAGAAGCGTTGGCCACGGAGATCGAAGATAGCCATTTTGATATGTTTCAACGGATGAGCAATCTTGATCACATCATCATTGGTGTGGGTATGCCAATCAGAAGTAAAGCAGGAATTCACATTGGAATGATCCTGTTTCAGCCTCATCGTGAAAGGCAGGTTTATTATAAGAAGTATTTGCAC
>JAGQVA010000952.1 GCA_020438265.1 Bacteroidota bacterium | reverse complement strand
CAAGTATATCAGTAGCTGTAGCAGTAAGGGTTTTTCCCGCAAAAGCAGAATTTGAGAGGATGGACCAGTTCCCATCCGCATCGGCGATCGTTTTGCTCACAAACGTTTTTCCCTGACAAGCCTGACGCTCACTTTCGCAAAGAGAACTGTCCTGAAAAAATACTTCTACTGTGTGTGTGGGTGGTGCAGTTCCTTTGATTTGAAGCAGGTCAGCAGAAAGAATGATGGGGGAAGGAACATCATTATTATTGATAAATCCTGTATAAATGATCCCTTCTTTATTACAGAACATGCGGTTTTGGCTCACAGTTAGGCCAGTAGGGAAAGCGAGACTAAAAATTTTGATGGTAGTATCATTATAGGCGATCGTATTACCTTCTCCGGGTGCCGATCCTCCAATCAGGACATTATTTGAGACTATAAGGGATAATCCCAAAGCATTGCCTAATGGAGGGAAACTATCAGGAGTGGTGCCAATATAATTCCCCTGGATTTTATGATTGCTGACTTCTCCCTCTTCAATTAATTGAATACCAACCAGATTTTGGGTAATAATATTTCCTTTTCCCGGAGCACCTATCTGGCTGTATCTGCCTGACACCGTCATTCCTGCCTCTGTGAAATTTCTGAAATGTAACCCATAAACCTGACATGAGTCGGAGTCAATGGCTAAGAATTGGGCAAAATTTGCCCCATCTAAAATAATATCTCCGGGAGAGTAGCCTGGTTGGGTCGTACCATCAATAATGGTTTGATCCCCTTCCAGCCCGATTTTGTTTGTATTGGGAAAGGAAATGATATAAGGTTTTGTTTCAGATGCATCAAAATCAAAAGTGATGATTCTGGGTTCAGGCAGGTATTTTGCACAGGTGATGGCTGCTTTGAGGGTATTGAGTCCATCTTCAGCGGTGCTTCTGACAACGAGGTCGCTCACGCTACAGGTAATGGATTGACAGGCAGAAAATGCTGAGGTTCTGCCTTGCATATCAATTACTACCGCAGATGCCTGAAAGTCAGGTGAGTAAAACCCTCCGGTAAGTTCCCAGGTTTTGTCTGCTTTCACCACGGTTGTTCCCATTGGGAATTCTCCTTCACAAAAGGTAGAAATACACTGAGAACTGAGAAAAACTTCAATGCTGTCCCCTGGCTGTGCTTGTGCCGCAGTGCCGCTGATTTTGGTTGTGGTAGCTGTTGAGATACCGGGCGGCTGAACCTGGGCAGTTGTATAATAACGGATTCCTAAACCCTGATTACAAAAAATGCTATTACTGAGTATATGAGCCGCATCTACCCCCTGCTCATTAAAGATATAAATACCCCCTTCATTATTTCCATAGATATAATTCCCACTAATAGATAGCTTGCTTATATTTTTTTTATAAATCCCGATTGTGTTGTTGGAAATCGTATTTCCTTCTCCTGGATTTAATCCTCCAATGTAGTTATTGATGGAAAGAGATTGAATATCTACTTCGATACCGGGACCAGAATTAAAAGAAAAAGTATTCCCTTGTAAATAATTATTTTCGGCTCCATTTCTTAAAAGTATCCCTCCCAGTTCATGATTATCAAATGAATTCCCTTTACCAGGGGCTCCAATTTGATTTCCCGATCCATATAGCTCCATACCAAAATCACCGTTGTTGACGATTTGTATTCCATATAATGCACCTCCATTGGCATACCATTCAATAAAAGATCCGCTTTGTTCCCCATGTATGGAAATCACACCGAATTTCTGTGTCGTACCATCGATGGTTATATTATCTACATTGATCAAAAGCTGGCCAGTAAGAAATATATCAAATGGGAGCAGGGATTCCGGAAGATCGAATTCTATAATAACATCACCTCCTGGAACACTGTCTGCTGAATCAAGAGCCCATCTTAAGCATCCTATGGAATTCGAGTTGTCATCTTTATTCGTAACCGTAATGACTGTGGTCTGCCCGGGAAGAAGGTAAATCGAAAAAAGAAATATGTTTATCAGTAATGCAATTCTCATGAGTCGAAGGTTTAAAATTTCCACTGAACAAAAAACTGAAGGAAATTCTGCCGGACGAATGAAGTCTCAAAGAGTCCGTTCTGGAAGCGGGTTCCATACCTGAATCCGGCCATTGGGCCCCGATTGACCTTCCCGACACCTATTTCAGCAAAAAAAATGGTTGCCAGAAACGATCCGGGATTATTCTGGATATCGGGCTCAAGATCATTGTCCAGTGGAAAAAAATCGATTTGAGAGTAATCCTGTCCGATAAAAAGCAACCCGTTTTTCACTTTGACATCATTGGGAGTAATTCTTGCCCCGTTATAGGTGATGGAATCATATTCGCCTATTCCTGCAATCAGGGTGGCAAAACCTCCTCCAAACCCAAAACCAACATAATCATTGAGATGAAAACGACTTTGAGCCAGAATATCAGCATAGAACAATGTCAGC
>JAGQVA010000951.1 GCA_020438265.1 Bacteroidota bacterium | reverse complement strand
TAATTCCACGATTGGTTTCTACAATCAATTTTGTTGGATTGGCAAACGTTCCCGTTTCCGGATGAATCTTTTCACGGTCTGGCGTACCACTCAAATCGAGGAGAATTTCTCCACCATCTTCTATTTTGAGGAAATTATCATCACCCAGATTTTTATTTTGCCCAGGCATCAGCAGATTTCCACACCAACGCTGCGAGCTGCTGACAGTCCAATCATTGAGTTTGATATCCAGCTTAAAATTGCCTGCGGCATCCTGCTCCAATACCTTGATGCTGATTCCATTAAGCACATAAGGATCAAGTGATTGATTGGCGCGGTTAAAAATTGGGTAATTCAGCAAAGGGAATTTACCCGAAAGTCCCAATTCATCCCCCACGACCAAAGCATCATTTTCATCCCCCGTTGCACTCAGGGTATAAGTAGGTTTTCCATCTATTACTTCCGTCCAGATGTCCTGCTGCTCGCGGGCACCACGATCACTGTTCCCATGCGCCATACCAATTGCAATTTGTCCATCCTCATTATAATCTGCGCGAATAAACTGATATGCATTCTGTCCGGCAATGGGATTCGATTTTGTTTTCTCCACCAGTGGACACAAAAAATATCCTGTATGCAAACTGTCTCCCGTCGCCACATAATCGTAATTTCCTTCTGCGTTCAGCATCTTGATCAGGTTGGCGTGTTTATTATTAAATGGATTCAAATGCGGATTATAACGATCCGAACCCGGTTCCGCCACCACATACATATATAATCCCGGCACTGCCTGAGGATGGCCTTGTTCTTCCGATTTAAAAAACATCTTTTCATCCCAACGAATATCTTTCTTCTGATGATTCTCAATCCACAAATAATCCTTCGTTCCTGGCAGCGGAATACGAATCGCGTCTCTTCCCGTCAGATAATCCTTAATCGTATACACCCCATCTTTCTGAATCTCCTGAGGTGTCAACCAGCCCAACCACCAGGATTCCCAGGCATTGGCAGTGAAAAATGTCGAATGCCAGGCAGCCATCAATCCCCAGCCTTTTTGCGTGTAAAATTTATTCCCGTCCGCCGAATTGGCTCCCAGATAATGCGGGCAATTATAGAGATTGTGCGCAAATTCATGCTTAAAATACTCCCAGTTGTGCTTGTTATCAGTATAGGATTTGATACCTGTATGCCCATCCTTAATTGTATATTCCGAATTGGGAATTTTGATATGACTACTTGCTCCCATTCCTGTGCTTCCCTTATCCCGGTGCATAAAAATGATATAGTCAATAATTTTATCAGGACGTGAATCGCTATTATCATATTTATAATTGGGACGATTGGTTCGCTTATCATATCTGCTCCAGTCAAAGTCTGGATAATGTTCAACAATCCACTCCACAGCAGCAGTGTTCATTTCCGCCTGGCGGCTGAAGAAATTTCGTCCTGTTTCACGAATATATTTCACAGGCACCTGCTCAGGAAAGATATCAGCTGTAATTCTAAATTTCCCACCCGACATCGCATAAAAATAATCGCTGATATTGCGCTTGCGATCACCCGTTTCAAAGCTCATGGTAAGCATGTCAGGGTCGGTGTAAAAGAGTTCATTAGGATCGCCGAGTGCAATCTCTGGCAAGGTGCCTTTTTGAGTAGAGTCAGGCCACTGTAGGCTGTCTTTGAAGAGGCATACGTCGTCGTAACGGACGAAGATGACGAGCATGTGCAGGTCACCTTTGGGGGTGTGGACGTTTCCGAAGTAGGATTTGGAGGGGAGATCGGATTGGGCTTGGGAAAAAAGATAAGTCAGAAAAAGTATAAAAAATGATATTTGCTTCATGGGGGAAATATTTTTTTACTAGAATTCAATAAAAGAGTTCTTAATCAAATGATATGTGTTTAGTATATTTTTTTTCTCTCCCATTGCGCCGCTTAAAAAAATGGCGAATGGTATGGACTCTGGCATCCTGTCGAATGTATTGCTATTTATCCAAGGGATAATAAACTCACACATTCGACAGAATGATAGGATTTGTTGTATTGCGCCGTTTTTTAAAGCGGCGCGAAAGTGAAACAGCAAAACAGAGATGTTAAACACATACATCAAACGTTTCATAAAATCCTAAATTACTGGACAATACTGCCTTTAACTTAATTTTTGCATTTCAATTTCCTTATTGTTTCTCATCCTTTTGATCACTAATTTCCCCCAACGTCACACAAATCCCACTAATATGAAAGACCTCATCAAAATAGCCAGCGAAGAAATCGGAATCAAAGAAGTTGAAGGCGAGGGCAGCAATCCCCGCATTCTTGAATATGCAAAAGAAGTAGGTTTTGATAGCTGGTTTCACGATGATGATACACCCTGGTGTAGTTTGTTTCTTAACTGGGTCGCGATGAAAGCAGGTGTAGAGAGGTCTAATGACGGACGGGCTTCTTCATGGTAAAAAAAAAAAAAAAAAATT
>JAGQVA010000950.1 GCA_020438265.1 Bacteroidota bacterium | reverse complement strand
CTTTTTCCCGGAAACAAGTTTTTCTGCTCCTAATTTTGCATAATTCAGGGTTTGCCTTTCATGGTCTTCAACCGAATCATAAGGAAAATGCAATAAATCTCCTTCCAGCAGGGTTTCCTTTTGCGGAGAAGAAAAAACCAGTTCTTCATGGACTTCTCCCTGCCAATAAGTTTCCAGGCGAGGAAATAAGCGTATTTTGGTATCCGGATACCAACCACAGCATTTAATGGGTTTTCCCAAATAATGATTCAATCGGTTAAAAGCATAAACCCCTTTAAGAAAGGGTTTTATCTGAATCAATTGTTCCCGTAACTTTTCTGACAGGATTTCATCTCCATCAATCGAAAGAATATAATCAGATGAGGCCAATTGATTAGCCAGGTTTTTGGTTTTGCTATATCCCTCCCATTCTCTTTGATGAAAATTAACGTTAAACTCCCGGCAGATTTCAGGGGTATGATCTTCGGAAAAAGAATCTACGACAATAATCTCATCCACTACTCCTTTCAGAGAGGAAAGGCATTCTCCTATTCGCTTTCCTTCATTTTTGGTAATTATTACGGCAGAAATAGTCGTCATCTGATGAGCAGAATTTTTGGTAAAGATAGCAAATATACATTTTGCAGTTTTGCATTAGCAAGTTTAACAATGGTGTTGTAACTTTAAAAAAAAGGCAGATGAAACTACACGTAATATGGCTATGGGTTGCCGCAGCTGTCTGTCTGCTTCCCTCATGTACCCCTCTTGAAAGTCAATCAGTCGAATACGTCAGAGATGATTCAAGGTCTCTGAGGCGGGCTTTATTTGACCACGGTAAAATGGTTCTGGTTTATGGAACTGCAGAAAAACACAGATCAGAATACGCCCAATGGGCCAACCAACTGGCAGCAAACTCTCAAAGAATAAAGATCGCAGTTTATAGTGACCAAGACATTCTTGAGGATGAATTAACCCAAAATCCGGTTTTTTTGGTAGGAAGCTTCTCTCAAAACTCCATGGTGAAAGATTTCCTCCAACGATTGCCATTTACCCAGGTTGATGGGACATTTGAATATCAGGGAGTAAAAATTCACAGTGAAAACGATTTGGGAATTCTCTCTTTTTACCCCAATCCATACGCTCCTCATTTTCCGGTTGGAGCCGTTTTGGGAACAGATGACCAGGAAATCCTCAACTTTGTAAAACAAAATGAAGGCTCCCGAATTTTTCGTACACTCTGGAGCCGTTGGGGATACCAGATTTATCAAAATGGCCAACGCACCTTGCTGGGTAATTTTAACCAGGAATGGCAGCCAGACTCCCTTCAGCAATGGACATTTTCGCATGACTTAACACCAGCGATTGAAACCCAACACTTTCAGTTTTATTCCTATACTGAAGATCTCTCCAATGAAGATCTTACTCAAATCAGCCGAAACTGTGAAGCCCGGATACAAGAAATGATTTCGTTTGTCAATAATGGAAAGGAACATACAATTCCCAAAATCGGCATGTATATCTATCCTTCCGCAGAACAAATGGGGCTTATGCACAATCAAATGTCTCAATCTTTCATTGATCCAACTCGCAATGAAGCTCACGTCATCATTAATGAAGAATATATTGGGAATTATGTAGAAAAGGAAAACCAGCTTGTATTAACTTATCTCCTGGGAAAATCATCACTCCCGACTCTGGAAGAAGGCATGGCTATTTATTTTGCTCCACAATGGCAACAAAAAGGATACCTCCACTGGTCTGCCGCTCTTACTCGTTCTCATAATATTATTCCACTCAAAGAACTTCTCGATCCGAACTATTATCAGGAAGAATCACCTTTGGTGAGAGGCGCAATGGCAGGGAGTTTCGTTGGTTTTCTTATTCAAAACTGGGGTAAAGAGGAATTTCTTCAAAGATATTCTTCATGGCAACCCAGTTCAAATGAAATTGCTTCCCTTGAACCAGACTGGATTTCTTACCTTCAAACTCAGGCCGATCAAATTCCCCTGCCAGAAAGAAGATCCTATCAAAACCAATATTTTAAAGGTATGACCTTTTCCCACGAAGGGTATAACATATATGATGGTTATGGTTCAAAAATAGGTGCATCATCTCTGGAAGCCATCAAATCAATTTATGCAAATGCCGTCGCGATTGTCCCCTATAGTGGTTCACGGAGCATCTACTCCCCTGCCCCATTTCATTTTTCGGAGGGAGCCGGTGGAGAAAATGATGCAAGTGTAGTTTGTTCTCATCATTTTGCTAAACAACTGGGACTCATGACCATGCTAAAACCTCAGTTATGGTTTCCTGGAGCCTGGCCTGGAGAAGTTGAGATGAAAACGGAAGAAGACTGGGATCAATTTTTCACATATTACCGCCGATGGATCAGGCATTATGCCATGCTGGCCGAAATACATCAAATGGACATTTTTTGCGCAGGGGTTGAATTTGTCAAAACCACCCGAA
>JAGQVA010000949.1 GCA_020438265.1 Bacteroidota bacterium | reverse complement strand
TCTACTTTATTAATGGTGACTTCTGATGCATTGCTTTTGAGATAAAGCATACCTGCTTCATCAACTCTCAAGCCACCAAACGAAAAATCAATATCTCCTGATTGAACATATCTGATATCTGTTTTCCCAAATTGGAGATGGAGGCGATTGCCTTGACCATTTAGCGCTCCTGCGGTCAGGTCTCCGTAGTTTAGGTCCACAGAAACATTTCCATTGCGATCTTCCAGAATGACATTTCCGAATTTATTTTCAATCTCCAGCGGATTTGATGCAGGAATAAAAATTTTATAATTGACGTTTACGCCGGAATTTACCCCGTAGCGCAGCAGGTTATTGCCATCGATACGGGTTTCAAGCTGTATTTTCTGCCCAAAGCTTCTCTCCCGGATATCAACCTCGTCAATTCGGGACTGAGCCTTTTCCTGAGTGGAGGCTTTGGAAATAATAGTGATAGAAACTTCGGCGTGTTTTTTCTCCCAGGTATAGACCTCTACATCGCCGTATTTATTCTTGATTTCGAGAATATGGGCGTGTGTAATCGAATATACCTTATCAATTTTGCGGGTTACTTCCTCCTGTTCTTCTGCAAAAGAAAATAAAGGAATACAAAGAAGGAGAGTTAAGGTTAAATAAATCCCGAATTTAAAGCTGTTTTTCCTTTCCATTCTGCATCGACTTTATGTGCTTCAAGATAGCTAATTGTTGGTTGAGAATCTCGATTTGCATGATCAGGTTTTGCGCCATTGCGTTAATGACCATTTCCGAGTTCTCACTTTTGGGAAGTTCGTTCTGTAAGTCTCCATACAGATGTTGTAACTTCTCCAGTTGATCAAATAAAGCATGATCCGTTTCGAGTCCCATACTTTTATAGGAAATAATTTCAGCTTTTCGGGCGGAAATCATCTCCCTGTAGTAGGCCTCAAACTCAGACAAAGCTGCCTGCTCTGAATTTGTAGCGTCAACAGACTCCCTGGCGTCAGCAGTGCTAGCACCGTCAGCGATAGGATGGATAGGTATGTGAGAGGGGATCTCCCAGATGAAGAGGCTGCCCAATCCTATTAATAATAGAATAGTGGCAGCGACTTTCAGGTTAAGGTTTCTTTTATGAGTTGGGGGTTTTATTTTTTCAGGAAATTCGACCTCAGGGTGAATGCGACTCCATAAATCAGGATTTGGTTCATAGAAATCCAGCTCTTCCTTATGGTCAAATATAATCTGCTCTAATGGGTCTTTCATTATCGTTTGTCTTTTGGCTTTTGGTTCAGTGTGTGTTATCCTGAACGCGCCATCAGGGCAGCAGGGGCTATATCTCCCAGCATATTGCGAAGCTTTTTCTTTGCTCTGCTATACTGAGATTTTGAAGTGGCCTCAGAAATATTGAGAATTTTACCAATTTCTTTGTGATCATATCCTTCAATCAAATAAAGGCTAAAAACCACGCGGTAACCTTCTGGCAATTTCATAATCGCATCGTGGATTCGCTTCGTTTGCTTTGAAGAAGAAAATGATTCTGGCTGAGGTTCATATTCATCCAGTTTCACGTCTTCAATCGCCACAAAATCTGCCTTTTTCCTCTTGAGATGGTTAATGGAAGTGTTGATGACAATTCGCTTCAGCCAGGCCCCAAAGGTAGAATCCCCTTTAAAACTGTGAAGGTTTCTGAAGGCTCTGACGAATGCTTCCTGCAATACATCTTCGGCTTCCATGACATCTCTGGTGATACGGACGGCTACGTTATACATGGCCTTTGTGTATCTTTTGTAGAGCTCAAATTGGGCGATTCTATCACCCTGCTTACAACGCTCCAGGAGCTGCTCCACGAGTCGATCTGATATTTCTGCTAATGCTGCCAATTTTGCGTTCGGTTTAATGACAAAAGACAATTCTTAATGGTTGCATCAGCTAAGAAACTATGTTAAGCACGGTTTTTATAACGAATGGGAGTGAACCTGAATAATCCGGGAGTGAACCTGATTATCCTCCAGCTTATCGAAAACAGGATGATTTCAGGTGCAACTTTTCTGCGGACCTCTTGTCATTGGAGATAAGTAAAAACTATAAACGCGAACGGAAATGAAAGTTAGAATTACTCAATTATTTACACTTGTTTTATTAGGACTCACAGTTGTGATTACTTCCTGTGAAGCGCCTAAGGCTTTTCCCTGTGAAAAAGGGGTAGGGGAGCGGGTAACCGAAGAACGTGGCCTTGATCCCTTTACAAAAATTGTTTTGGATGCTCCTGCTGATGTCTATATCACGGAAGGTGCAGTCTTTAATGTGTCTATTACTGGTCAGGAAAATGTGCTCGAAACCATTGAAACCGTTGTAGCAAGCGAAATGCTTGAGATCAGCAATAACCGTTGTATTCGTCAGTCAAAAACTATCGAGATTAATATCACCGTGCCTTCCTTATCTTTAATTGAAGTGAAGGGATCTGGAGATGTATATGG
>JAGQVA010000093.1 GCA_020438265.1 Bacteroidota bacterium | reverse complement strand
TTTTTCGTGAGGTTGTATTCAGTCGTAACACCAGTCATAAAGGTGAAATTATCCTGAGGCCTTCTTTCTGAGTTGAAATCATACACCACCTGGAGGTGAGTATTTGTTTCCTTTTCTTTGAGGTAGACATTTAGGCGATTGGTGAAAAATGACGTAAAGCCAACCTGAATTTTTGGGACAAATGAAATTTTGTTGAATCGTTTGGCGTAAACCAGCCCTGCATATAAATTGGCATTGATATTTGCACTTTGTCCGTAGCTATAAGGACTTGTGGAGATAAAATAATCATTGCCAAACCGCTCCTCCAATGCAGCATTCATGAGGTTTCCCCTTTCGTCTGCATCCGTAAACGTGTTTCCCTGAATGGAAAGGTTGATTCCAAGATTATTCTTAAAGAAATATTCTACATTTATGAATTGCCAATAGACATATTCATCGTCATAATCAATCAGAAAATCTGTGATCTCGCCAGATTTTAGCCTTTGAACAGGTAATGCATACCCAACACTCGAATGAAACGCCCACCGCTGATATGCCTGGCTATTATTTTGTCCAAACAACCTGTTTGAACACACACACAGAATAGCCAATACGATTGTCTTGAAAGTTGTACTCATATTAATTCAACTAAATCGGAGATTTTGCTGAGAACCCTGCCATCTGATAACTCGATCAACACTTCAAATTGATATTCTGCATGTTTCTCCGGAGGTGTCATCAGCATCAAATCGAAGCTTAAGGTGGAGTTGCTGATATCATAAAATTCGTATTGCTGACTGAGAATAAATTCATCGATAGAGACAAATTCCGTAGACCTGAGAATGCTGAAATATTCCGAAACAGGATCATTGCCAAGATGAGCCGAATCGAAATCCCTCAATGTGACAATTTTGATGGATACGATACTATCCAAAGGCTGATAGGTCTCCTCGGGAGGACAATCACAACTCGTGGCGTAAGTAGAGTATATAAATAATGGCTTGAAATCCTTCGCGCAGATGTCCTTTTTCCTTTCGACTTCTACTCTTAGCCCAAAAGCTGCTTTTAAAATCGTGTTTGACGAGCTCTCGACAGGTTCTTGTCCTGAATTATCCAGGTTTTCAAGGGAGATGGAACAGTTTGTATAATTGAAAATAAAGGTTCCCACACATTCGCAGCAGCCTATAATGAGGTTTGCGAGAATGGGGAATGTGATGATGAGGAAGACTTTTTTGTAGTTCATTCTTCGTTTGGAGATTGCTTATTTCTCAATAACGTCCGGCGATAATAAAGGATAGTCTCTCCAAATAAATTTGGTTCATTCCCGATTTGTAGCTAAAAATTCTCTGGCAATTTTTGTGAAGGGTCTTCGGCTTTTGGGCAAAATCCAAAAGAAGGAGTAGACGCCATGTCATGCTGAGCTTGCCGAAGCATCTTTCTAATCGGTTGATATTTAATATTTCACACAATCCTTAGATGCTTCGACAGGCTCAGCATGACAGTCTCTGATTGGGCTTTGCCTGAGTCTTACCACGGAATTTGTGTTACACTGTTGTTAGTGAGGAGCGTATGTTTCCTCTATATGATTCTTGGTTTTCTCATCCCGCAAATAAATCAACACAATATTGGTATCCAGTACGTATTTCATTCAACTATATCATTTTCAGCAGCTCTTCTATTGGCTCTTTTATATTTGCTTCTTTAATAATATTATCTAATTCTTCTTTTGTAGGATGTTTATAATTTTGTTCTTTCATTAGCTGCTCAATTTTACTGACTATCAGTTCATTATTTAAGCCAAGGATAAATTTGACCAGGTTATATTTCCTCAATTCTAATATCATTCCTTTTTGTTTGATTCTAATTTAGTTTTTTTTCTGAGTCTTGCTTGTTTTTTGTTGGGACTTGTAACGGTTTAACTAAAAGCATTGCTGTTCCAGAGGGCAGCTACAAAGTATTATACATTATTAGCTGCTTTATTTTTTAGATATTAAAGTATCTGTTTTAGCGTAAGTAATAGTGTCAATTACAAAATTCTCATTTTTTAAACTCATAATTAGTTCAGTATATTCATGCTCCCTTGTGTATCCCAAATAAACATCATTTTCAAATTTATCTTCATCATAGTACGAGTCATAGAATAATTTGAACTTTCCAAAATTTAATTTCTCACCCCAATCATTTTCAAACCAACCACCATCTCCACCCCTAAGCCCAAGCTGTCGTATTTTCAATATTTCTCCCTTTTTATCAGCTAAACATAAATACATTGAAAGACAGCAAGATTCGTCCTGTTGCAGAAGGGTGAAAAGAAAGTAGTTTTCATTTTCTTCCCATTGGTAACAGCTAAAACGTTCCCATTCATTAGCCTTTAGAAACCAATCCTTGTGTTCGTTAACAGGAATCTTTCCAAGAACATCGTCAACTATAGAATTATCAAGGTATATTTTGGTGTCGTTGATACTATCCATGTTAAATGAGGTAATCCCTTGTTGTGCACATTTTTTAATAGCCTGAATGTCAATTTTTGGCTTTACATTTTTCAAAAGTTCTGTGCTGGTATCAAGGCTTTCTGTTGAGTCAGACCGAATGATTGTTTCTTTTGAGATTTTCTCTTTATTCGTTCCGTCTTTCTCTGTTAAGATATGACAACCCCATAATGAGGAAAGTACAATTATTATTGCTATTGAAAGATATGGCTTCATTTTCTTTTTTCTTAATTGAGTAGAGCATTCTACAAACACAATATTACATTTATATCTCACATATCAACTCCTTCTCCTCCTTTTGCACCACACCCCAGAAACAATTATCTTTGTAAGTTATTTTATCTCAATAAGACCCCGACCCAACCTTATTGACTTCGTTCAGTTTCTCTCAAAAATAGTATAAAGATGAACCAGCCGACTATATATAAACCCAAAAACAAAGTTAGAATCGTCACCGCTGCCTCGCTCTTCGATGGCCATGATGCCGCGATTAATATCATGCGGCGAATTTTGCAGTCTTCCGGCGCGGAAATTATTCACCTGGGACACAACCGCTCTGTACAGGATATTGTCAATACAGCCATTCAGGAGGATGCGCAGGCGATTGCGATCACTTCTTATCAGGGAGGGCACGTGGAGTTTTTTAAATATATGTATGACCTTTTGAAGGAGAAAGGGGCTGGACATATCAAACTGTTTGGGGGGGGAGGAGGAACGATTCTTCCTTCGGAAATTGAGGAATTGCACGCTTACGGAATTTCACGGATTTACTCTCCGGATGATGGCCGTATGATGGGACTTCAGGGAATGATTAATGACCTGCTGGAACTGGCTGACTTCCCCACAGGCATGAACCTCAATGGCGAAATGACTCGCCTGGAAGACAAAAATCCCAGAGATTTGGGAAAAATCATTTCTGCCATTGAAAATGAGTCTCCCGCCGCCGAATCGGCACTGAAAATGATCGAGGAAAAACTCTCGAAAGTAAATCATTCGCCTGTATTGGGAATTACAGGAACCGGGGGAGCAGGAAAATCTTCGCTGATTGATGAATTCATTCGCCGTTTTCTGAGAGAATTTGAGGACAAAACCCTGGCTATTATTTCCGTAGATCCATCCAAGCGCAAAACAGGGGGTGCGTTGCTGGGAGATCGGATTCGCATGAATTCAGTTAATCATCCTCGTGTTTATATGCGCTCACTGGCTACACGTCAGTCAAATCTGGCACTTTCACAACACGTTCACAACGGGCTGAATGTCCTGAAAGCGGCTCAATTTGACCTGATTATTCTCGAAACTTCAGGAATTGGACAGTCAGATACCGAGATTATTGATCACTCTGATGTTTCGTTATATGTGATGACCCCTGAATACGGAGCGGCCACGCAGTTGGAAAAGATTGATATGCTGGATTATGCTGACCTGATTGCGCTGAATAAATTTGACAAAAGAGGTGCGCATGATGCTTTAAGAGACGTCCGAAAACAATATCGCCGCAACCACAGGCTTTGGGAAACTTCTGATGATAACCTGCCTGTTTTTGGTACAATTGCCTCACAGTTTAATGATCCGGGAATGAATCGGCTTTATCACGCAGTGATGAATACGATTAGTGAAAAAACAGGGGCAGATCTGCATTCAAAGACAGATATAGATGACCAGACTTCAGAAAAGATTTACATTATTCCTCCTTCCAGAGTGCGTTATTTGTCTGAAATTACAGAATCCATTCGCAATTATAATCAATGGGTAGAAACTCAGGCCAGTATTGCCCGCAAACTGGAAGGATTGACCATTGCGAAGGAAGCTTTGGGAGAAAGCAGTAATGCCATTCAGGAGATTGATCAGACTTATGAAAAAATCAGCCTGAATATGGATAAAACAAATCAGGTCATTCTGGATAACTGGGAAACTAAAAAAGCCAGATATGCTGCTGATGAATATGTTTATCAGGTAAGAGGAAAAGACATTCGTGTAAAAACCTATACCAAGTCTCTTTCTCACAACCGCATTCCCAAAGTAGTATTACCATCATATAAAGGCTGGGGCGATATTCTCAAGTGGAATTTGCAGGAGAATGTTCCGGGAGAATTTCCCTTTACCGCCGGGGTATTTCCTTTCAAAAGGGAAAAGGAAGATCCTACACGAATGTTTGCCGGAGAAGGAGGCCCAGAGCGTACCAATAAACGTTTTCATTACGTTTCTCTTGGCATGCCAGCCAAACGCTTGTCTACCGCTTTTGACTCGGTGACGCTTTATGGGGAAGATCCCGACCATCGTCCTGATATTTATGGGAAAATCGGGAACTCTGGCGTTTCAGTTTCGACTCTGGATGCTGCAAAAAAACTGTATAGTGGCTTTAATCTTTGTGATCCGACCACTTCGGTATCTATGACGATTAACGGGCCGGCAGCTACGGTTTTGGGCTTTTTTATGAACGCGGCCATTGATCAGCAGTGCGAATTATACATCAAAGAACATGGACTGGGAGAGAAAATAAACGCCAAAATTGAAGCGATTTATAAGGAAAAAGGCGTTCCTCGTCCTGTATATGCAGGAGAATTACCCGAAGGAAACGACGGGCTGGGATTGATGTTATTAGGTGTAACGGGAGATCAGGTTTTGCCCGCTGAAGTTTATGAACAAATCAAAACCCGAACGCTTACCCAGGTACGCGGAACTGTTCAGGCAGACATTCTCAAAGAAGATCAGGCGCAGAATACATGTATTTTTTCTACAGAATATTCCTTAAAGCTCCAGGGAGATGTGCAGGAGTATTTCATTGAAAATGGCGTGAGAAATTTCTATTCGGTTTCGATTTCAGGATATCATATTGCAGAGGCAGGTGCAAACCCCATTTCCCAACTGGCTTTTACGCTCGCCAATGGATTTACCTTTGTAGAGTATTATATTTCACGGGGAATGGATATCAATAAATTTGCGCCCAATTTCTCCTTTTTCTTCTCCAATGGACTTGATCCTGAGTACTCAGTGATTGGCAGGGTTGCCCGTCGTATCTGGGCCAAAGCCATGAAGCTGAAATACAAAGCCAACGAAAGAGCACAGAAACTGAAATATCATATTCAGACCTCCGGACGGTCTTTGCATGCGCAGGAGATTTCCTTTAACGATATTCGGACTACGCTTCAGGCACTTTATGCCATTTATGATAATTGTAATTCTCTCCACACCAATGCGTATGACGAGGCAATTACAACCCCGACGGAGGAATCTGTTCGCCGTGCGATGGCGATTCAGTTGATCATTAACCATGAATTGGGGCTGAATAAAAACCAGAATCCGCTTCAGGGATCATTTATCATTGAAGAATTGACCGATCTGGTGGAAGAAGCTGTGATGGCAGAATTTGACCACATCACTGAAAGGGGAGGAGTGCTTGGAGCAATGGAAACGATGTATCAGCGTGGAAAAATTCAGGAAGAGTCGATGTATTACGAATCGCTCAAACACAGTGGAGAATTGCCCATTATCGGGGTAAATACCTTCCTTTCTGACGAAGGCTCTCCGACAATCATTCCTCAGGAAGTTATTCGTTCTACTCAGGAAGAGAAAGAATATCAGATTTCCCAGCTTCAGCATTTACACAAACGACATCCTGAAAAAACCAGAGAAGCCCTGAACCATTTGCAGCATACCGCAATTAAGAATGGAAACATTTTCGAGGCGCTCATGGAAGCAACCAAATATGCCTCTCTGGGACAGATTACCCGGGCCATGTTTGAGGTAGGAGGACAATATCGCCGGAATATGTAAAAAGAACAGGGAGATAATTTTTTGTTTACAAAAAATTATCTCCCTAAAAAAAAATTAGGGGACTCATCCTGTTTGGAGAGTCAACCCTAACCCTTGCTCATTCTTTACTTTAACCTGTTGATACAAATATACGCCACAATTAAGGGGTTGCTGCTACTTTTTGCATGAACGGTCAATATCGGGGGATTAGTAGGGAATTAAGCAGGATTAACAACCTCTATTCTGCTTAATCCTTCAGCAAAATTGCGATTCAGCAGGATACAGAATCCTTAAACCAGGCGCTTGTACAACATGGGATATAAGTCAAATTAAATAATAACAATTAGAAAATTACAAAGTAAATATCTGGCAATCAGGCAATTCCTTTTCTATTTGTCATTTTCTATTATTTATTTTGACTTAATTAAATATTGACTTTCTATTTACCCTTAAGCAATCAGATAATCGTATTCCCCCTCCCTGGGCAATCGTTTGGAACCCCCATTCCTGCCCAACAACAAAAAATTGTGATTAGCTTGGAGAAGAGGCAATTTGAAATATATATTTCCTCGCAAAAAGTCAGGCTGAAATACTAAAAAATCAACCATATTTTTCAAAAATTCGAATATTTATGCTTATGTTAGTTGATGATTAAGCTAACGATCTAATCAATAATTACTACTCTATCACGAAATCTGAAGAACAATGAAGAACGATCTAAAACTATTCTACGGCAGTTGTTTTGCCCTCATAACAACTGCTTTTTCCTTTAGTATCAGGGCTGGGATTCTGCCTGAGCTGGGAGCGGAGCTCGACCTTAACGCTGCGCAGCTGGGATTTATTAATTCCATGTGGTTTTTTGGTTTTCCCATTTCTATGGTTATTGGAGGGCTGATTTATCATTCTGTAGGAGGAAAAGCGATTATGCAATTTGCTTTTGTAGCTCACGCGCTCGGTATTCTTCTTACCATATTTGCCGGCAGCTATGAAATTTTATTGGTTTCTACTCTGTTAATCGGCCTTGGAAATGGCTGTACCGAAGCAGCCTGTAATCCAATGATTGCAGAAACCTGGGAAGGCGAAAAAATGAGTAAAATGCTCAATCGCTTCCACATGTGGTTTCCGGGAGGAATTGTGTTGGGAAGTTTAATTTCTCAAGCTATGGGACCTAATGGAATGGGCTTACCCTGGCAGGCACAGATTTGGGTGATTTTGGTTCCAACAGTTATATACGCTTATCTATTCTGGACCACCAGTTGGCCTAAAGCACAAACAGAAGCTGCCGCATCTGTTACAGGTAACCTGAAAGCCATGCTTACGCCTTTATTCCTCTTCATGCTCGGATGTATGGCTCTGACTGCCATTTCTGAATTCGGACCTCAGCAGTGGGTAGAATTGACCTTGGCTGAAAGTGGTGCTCAGCCTATGATTATTCTCGCTTTGGTAACAGGTTTAATGGCCGTAGCTCGCTATTTTGGTGGAGAAGCCGTTCATCGGTTCAACACTACCGGAGTACTGTTAGGTTCTGCCATTTTAGCTACCATTGGTATATTTTTATTCAGTATTGCAACCGGACCAATGGCTTATGTTGCTGCGATTGTCTACGCATTGGGAATTGCCTATTTCTGGCCAAATATGATTGGGTTTATCGCCGAATATATCCCGGATAGTGGTGCTTTAGGAATGTCTATTGTAGGAGCTATGGGGATGTTCTCATCTGCCATTTTCCAGCCGATTATTGGAGGATGGATTGATGGCAATCGTGCAGAAGGAACGGCTAATGGCCTGGAAGGATCAGCCTTAGAATTATACACAGGACAAGAAACATTAGGAACTATGATAATGTTTCCGTTGATTCTGATTGGTCTCTTCACCCTGCTTTTCTTCTGGATGAGAAACCGTCAGAAACAGGAATCTGAGCCGGTATCTGCATAAGTTTATTATTCGTATTTTCTCATATCAATTACCCCGGATCGCCTGAAAACGTCCGGGGTGACATCAGGAACGCCTGGAGATGATCTCCGGGCGTTCATATTTTATAACCGGTAATTTGCCGCTTTATGGCAATGATACCAATCGCTAACACGTTTTTCACTTAGCATAGAGTCTTTTTCACAAAATATAAAAGCATGGACAGAAAGGAATTTAACAGATTATTTACCATGGGACTTGGAGCAGGAATTGCGAATTTGAATGGTGCAAATAATCTTTTAGAAATTTTTAGAGAAAACTCACTTTCCGGGTTAAAAGGCATTCCAAAAACAGATACTCACATGCACATCATGGATTTTGACAATTTCGAGTATCCGTGGTTAAATCAATATCCGGAGATAAATAAATCTTTTCTGATTAAGGATTATGAAAAAGCTTCCCGAAAATCCAATATTAGCAAATCAATATTTATTGAGAGCGGTGCTAAAGCTGGTAGCAGTATTGAAGAAACCAAGAGAATACTGACTTTGGCAAAACAGTCTCAAAAACTAAAAGGATTGGTACCCAGGGGGACAATTGCCAACCAGGAAAAATTCAACACCCATATTGATACATTACTTACTCTGGGTTCTGAAATGATCAAAGGAATAAGAGGTCAAATCAATCAAAATATTATTCAATCTCCCGAATTTATTACCTGCATGAATTACCTGGAGAAAAACAATCTCAATTTTGACTTGCTGATTCGGCCCGGATTATTTTTAAATATGGCGAAAGTCATTGATAAAACGCCCCATACAATCTTCATCATTAATCACCTGGGATTTCCCAATATTGAAAAAGGAGAGATCGATTTCTGGCAAAAAGGAATCGGAGAATTAGCAAAAAGACCCAATGTATACTGCAAAATTTCAGGGGTATTGACTCAGGCAGGGGAAAACTGGAATCTGGATATGATACGACCATTTACCGATTTTGTGATTAAAAGCTTCGGTTTTAAACGGCTGATGTATGGAAGCGACTGGCCTGGTATTTTAAGAATAGATTCGTTTCACACATGGTCCAGGGCTTTTGAAAATCTCACCAAACAATATTCTGAAGATGAAATCAATCATCTCTATCATTTGAATGCAGATCGTGTTTATCGTCTGGATGATTAACAAAATAAAGCTACCGATTTCGGGCTACCCTAAACCCAATACTGACATTATGGTTATCAGGAGTTGTCTTAAACCTCCTGAAGACGCGTAAGGCAACGGGAAAATTTCGCCAACCTCCTCCTCTCGCTACCCGCAGCACACTCGTATCTGCTCCATGAGGATTAATCGCTTCCTCAGGTGTATAATCCGTATATTTATCCCAACACCATTCCCATACATTGCCACTCATGTGATAAATACCCAGAGGGTTTCGGCTCCCTTCAACGCTATCCACTGGAAATGTATTTTCATAAAAGAACCCCTCTACGGAATAGGGCTTTTTAAAGTCTTCACTCCCATCAAACACCAGCTCCAGTGGATCTGCAATATCTTTTCCATTCCCAAAACGAATATTTTTCCCTCCAGATCTGGCAGAATATTCCCACTCAGCTTCTGTTGGTAACCGAAATCCATTAGCTTCCCAATTGACATTGACTTCTTTGCCGGAAATTTCATAGACTGGCTCAAGATTATGCTTTTCACTCAGCCAGTTACAATAATTGACTGCATCATTCCAGCTAACATGAACCACCGGATGATTATAATGTTCCAGCTTCCTCTTCTTCCCCTGGACATCATAGCGCCAGTTAACCTTACTTTGTTTTTTCCAGGTTCTTCCCGACCAAACATCACTTCCTCCCTTTCTATCAGCATCTGTCTTATAGTTGGTCTCCTCTATAAACGCTGCAAATTCTGTAACTGAAACTTCGGTAGGAGAGAGATAAAAACTATCCAGTTTGACTAAATGTATAGGACCTTCATTTGGAAATCCTTCTCCATAAATATCCCCCATTTGGAAACTCCCTCCTGGTACGATCACCATTTCTTTTTCCTCTGGTAACAGCGGTCTATTAAGTATCCAAATTATCGTTATTAAAATAATGACAATGACCGCCAAACTCATCCACAGATACTTGTAAACTTTCCCGGGGTTTCTTTTTACAATCGCCTCCTCATCTGTAACTAATTCATTTATACCTATTCCAGCTATATTCGAAGGTTGAGTTTCTTGATTTTTCTTAGTTAAGAAATCATCCTTTTTTTCAGGTTTGACAGTTACAGGAGTTTGGGATTTTAGTTCTTCTATTCGGGATACAGCCTTACCGGCATTTTTCCCATTGGGATATTTCCTGAGGTAATCCAGATATGCATCCACGGTTCCTCTCCTTGTTGCTTTTGCCCAAATTTTAGGTTCATCCTCCGTCGAAATAATCCTGGCTATCTCATCTCTGGCTTCTTCAGCAAAAAAGCCGTTTGGGAAATTTTCTAAAAAAATGGTCAGGGCAGCTTCCCCCTTTTTGATTGAAGACTCATACTGTTCTTTCTCGTCGAGATATGCTAATTTTTTTAAAGCTTCTTCCTGATACCTACCATTCGGAAACTGCTCACGATAATCCCGATAAGCTCTTTTTACATTAAATAACAGCGTCATTTTCCAGTAAGCCTCCTCTACAAAAGGGCTTTCCGGATATATCCTTACAAATTCGTCATATCCTTCCACAGTATTGAGTGTAAGGGCTTCTTTCCAGTCTCTAGATTCATTATGTTTGGGATGAAAAACAAACTGTCCCCCTTTATCCCCCACATCCCTCAACGGACAACCAATTGGAGTCTGACGCGCATTACTGGAAACGGCTGTGGTTACTTTATTGACCAAATCCATCACATTCAACCCTTCTTTGGAGTATCTTTTCAGCACATCTACCAATTGGTCGGCAAAAGGGCTGTTTTGGCCACTACTCCCATCAGAGACCACCTCGTTTCGACCGGATGCAAGAATCCATCGAGAAGGATCTTTCTCCCATCTTTCTAAATCAGAACGAGCCTGGCGCACTAAAAACGCTCCGGAATAACAAGAATCTACAATTAATAAGGTATGTTGGGTATCAATAGATTTGATGATACTCATCAAGCGGCTATAAGAATAATAATCTTTTATTTTATCATATTC
>JAGQVA010000948.1 GCA_020438265.1 Bacteroidota bacterium | reverse complement strand
CGTTTGCGCACTGGAAACAAGGGTCAGGTGCATGGTCGCAATGACTCCCTTTATCAGCGGTTTTTTCTATCGCCAGCACCTTCCGGACAAAGTAAAGACATTTCTATTCCAGCAATTTCATGCAGATCGCTTAAGACGTGTGAAAGGAGAAAAACCCGCAATGATACCCGTAGCTTCAGACGACAAAAGCCAGTTTACTGCGTTTTCCGGTCGAGGTGCCTGGGACTTTATGCAAAGTTTTAAAGACTATGCTCCTACCTATCAAAATGCAGTGACCTTAAGAAGTCTCGAAATGCAACTGGAATATGAACCTGGATATTATGTGCAGGATATTGGTTCCATCCCCAAACTCTTCATTCTGGCAAAAAAAGATGAGGTGATTCCTGAGCAGTTGATTCTGGCGGCTTATGAAAAAGCATCTGAGCCCAAAGAATTGGTTTATGTAGATGGGTACCATTTTTCTCCTTATATGGAGGAATTGGACAGAGTGAGTGAATTGACGGTGGATTGGTTAAAAGGGAATTTGTAGGAAATTAAGTACTTTTAAGAAAAATCCGAATCCTCTTATGCACTATTGGAAAGGTAGATTATTAATGCTCTTCTTGTTCTTTGCAATTTTTTATTCAGGAATAAATTATTGCTACTATTGGCTTGATTATCTCCAACCTCCCGAAAAATCAATTTCTCTATATTTTGACTTAATGGATGAACTCCTCGATTTGGAACCATCTTCTATGTGCGGTTATGGACAGGAAGGGATTTATAGGGATGCTTTGGAAAAAAGAAATGGAGTATATCATCTGAAGGAACGAATCTCGTTGTTGAAAGACAAGTCGGAAATCAATGAGAAAGAATATGAAACCATAAATCGTATTCTAGAAGAACAAGAAAAAAATCTTGATGACCGAATAAAAGAAATATTCGAGTTTAAGGCTATTATGGAGGAATTGGAAGCTGAAAATTTATAAGCGTTTTCCCAATCATAACTATAGCTCTAAAAATTAGTTTATGCGCAATACACTGGTCATAATGTTATCAATTCTTCCTTTAGCACTTTGGCCAGGCTAAGGGAGAGACCGATTTCCCCGTGTTTGCGGGCATCCCGAGCGCAGCGAGGGATCTTCAAAAGGCAGTGAATCAGAAGTATTTAGAGGAATCATGGAGTAAAAAACAATGGAAGAGGGGAAATGCTCGTATTTCTACCAATCTTTCATCCCTGACGGGATGAGAATCTTCCGATTTATTTTTATGGGAAAATCTTGCTTCAGAAAACTTCCCAAAAAATTCTTGAAAAACATTCGTGATAATCATTATTATCTATATCATTTTCCAAAAGCGGTAAATTTTATCAACTTTATCCCCCAAATAAAATCTACCCGACATGTTCACCTACTGGAAAAAAAGATCACAGGAAGAGATAAAAACCATTATATTCAAAGCTCTGGATAATAATGTCAACTACGTCAAACAAAATGTATTGGGGATTCCAGCCTCATACCTTGATGAAAAAGTCTTTAATCAGGATGCTTCTTTTGTCAAAGACGCCCCATTCATATCTACCCTGATTCAAAACCCCAATCATATCGGCTGTCATACCCTGGGAAAATCAGAGCATTATTTTCAGGGAACGCATGAAGTTGAAAAAGAATTGATCGAAATCTGCGCTGTGGATATTCTCAAGGGAAATCCTTGCGAGCAAGATGGTTACGTCGCTTCCGGTGGAACGGAGGCCAATATTCAGGCAATCTGGATTTATCGGAATTATTTTATGAATGAATTTGCGGCTGAAAGGGAGGAAGTCTGTATTCTTTGTAGCGAAGACAGTCATTACTCCATGGAAAAAGCTGCCAATCTGCTGGTTTTGGACATTTGTAAAGTTCCGGTTGAGGAGAATACCCGCAAAATTACGGACGAAGGCGTTGCCCAAACCATTCACCATGCCCGCCAACAAGGCAAAAAATATTTCATCGTTATCGCCAATATGATGACGACCATGTTTGGCTCAGTGGATGATATTGAGGTATATACCAACCAACTATCAGCATTATCCTGTGAATATAAGCTCCATGTTGACGGCGCGTACGGTGGGTTTTATTATCCATTCTCCGATGAGGATAGCAAACTCACCTTTCAAAATCCCAACATTTCCTCTTTTACCCTCGATGCGCATAAAATGGCTCAGGCTCCTTATGGAACAGGAATTTTCCTTATCCGTAAAGGGCTCATTCACCACGTCAACACCAAAGCCACTTATGTAGAAGGCGAGGATTATACCCTGATTGGCAGTCGGTCAGGTGCCAATGCAATAGCAGTCTGGATGATTTTGGCGAAAAACGGGCCTTATGGCTGGCAGGAGAAAATCTTCATTTTACAAAAAAGAGCTGACTGGGTTTGTAAACAACTCAAACAGCTGAATATTGAGTTTTACCGACATGGGCATTCCAATATTATC
>JAGQVA010000947.1 GCA_020438265.1 Bacteroidota bacterium | reverse complement strand
CTCCTCCTGTGATCATTCCGGCGGGTTCAGGGCCTAAAGCGCCCCCCATAATGGCTCCATAGAGCATCCCGGTCAGGATCATAATACCGAGATAAATATAGGTGGCAGGCCGCTTTAATCTATACTTGATTTCAAATAGGAAAATATCTTTAAACATATTTTTTTGATTTAAACGGCTTCTGCTTTTTGTTTTTCATTTTTAATAATATAGGAGAAATAAACATCTTCAAGGGTAGGGGATACCGACTGAAAATGCGCATCCGGGACGAGATCGCTGACCGCTCTGACCACAATTTTTCCGGCAAAATGACGCGTAGAGACAACCGGGTATTTTTCCTGATGCTTGTCGAGAAGATCTTTTTCGATGGTTGTTTCCCATACTTTCCCGTCAAATTCCTTTAAGAGATCAAAAGGCGCGCCTGTTACAAGTACCTCTCCTTTATTGATAATGGCCATATTCTGGCAAAGATCACTCACATCTTCCACAATGTGTGTTGAAAGAATGACGATGATATTTTCTCCGATTTCGCTGAGCAGGTTGTGGAATCGCCGTCTTTCGGCGGGGTCCAGGCCTGCAGTGGGCTCATCCACGATGATGAGTTTGGGGTTACCCAAAAGCGCCTGGGCAATGCCAAAACGTTGTTTCATTCCTCCGGAAAATTTCCCCAGCTTTTTCTTGCGGTCTGCGTAAAGATTGGTCTGCTGAAGGAGGGCTTCAACAATTTCTTTCCTTTCACTTTTATTGTGAATCCCTTTGAGTGTGGCAAAATGATCCAGCAATTCTTCTGCTGAAATGCGGGGATATACACCAAAGGACTGAGGCAGATAGCCCAGAATTTTCCGCACTTCCTTTTCATTATTAAGCACATCCAGATCATCGAGAAAAATACTTCCACTGTCTGCGTCCTGAAGGGTGGAAATAGTCCGCATGAGGGTAGATTTTCCCGCTCCATTGGGACCAAGTAGCCCAAACATGCCTGTGGATATTTCGAGATTTACATTTGTAAGTGCTTGTGTTCCGTTGGGATAGGTTTTGGAAAGGTTTTGT
Source organism: Bacteroidota bacterium (assembly GCA_020438265.1). GTDB lineage: Bacteria > Bacteroidota > Bacteroidia > J057 > J057 > JAGQVA01. Next base: position 1,408 of record JAGQVA010000947.1, on the reverse strand, counting down.
ATAATCAGTTTCATATCGTCTGTTAGTGAGAATCTTAAGATAGTTTTGGGTTAAACTGCGTCTGATTAGTAGCTCCAACCCGGAATTTATTACAAAAATCAGTATAAAAGAAAGTTATTATTCCGCAAAAAAATAAGAGCCACATGATACGAATATCTATCAGGCAGCTCTTTTATGTTTAAGGAATATGATTTTAATGACCTCCGGAATGCGTTCCAAAGATCATCGAAATCACATCAATTCCAAAGAAATTACTCAAGACAGTCAGAATGAACATCAAGCCTAATAAGACAGGAATAATGTAGGTAAGCATGAAGTTGATAAACTTAGACATCAAACTACCTGCATAACCTGGAAGGCCATCCGAAATTTCTTCCGTCAGGTTATGAGTTTTCCACCGGTAGGCGATAAAAATACTCATCAGACAGCCCCCAAGTGGAAGCCCTATATTGAGAAAAAGATCTTCAATAAAAGTAAGGAAGTCCCTTTGTACCCCTCCATAGGTGAGGAATTCGGTGAAAAACGGAACCGCTCCCTGGGATAACATACTGGCAAGCCCAATGACAAAAATGGCTGTAGCCATCACAATCACCGCATTCCTTCGGCTCCAGTTACGCTCATCCACCATATAGGAAACGGGTACCTCCAAAAGAGAAATCGTTGACGTAAGCGCAGCCAGGGAAAGCAACAGGAAGAAGGTTGCTCCAATGATTTTTCCTAATATAGGACCCAGGGCAGCAAAGATTCCAGGCAGGGTAATGAATACCAGTCCAGGCCCCGATCCGGGATCTACATTTTGTAAAAAAACGAGGGGGAAAATCAGAAGTCCGGCGAGGAAAGCAACTCCCACATCTGCTACGGACACAATTGCAGCAGAGCTGATGATATTTTCTTTTTTGGTGATATAAGACCCATAGGTAATCAATGCCCCCATTCCCAGAGAGAGAGAGAAGAAAGCATGTCCCATTGCGCTGTAAACAGTATCAAATCCTACCTTGCTGAAGTCAGGTTTTAAATAAAAGGAAATTCCTTCCATTGCATTATTCAAGGTCAGCGAATACAGAATCAGGCCGACAAGGATAATAATTAACAAAGGCATTAATATTTTCGAAGCAGCCTCGATTCCCTTTTTGACTCCACGGGCAACGATAAATCCTGTCAAAACCATAAATAAAAGCGAGATGACTAAATTGTCTCCTACTTCTTTGACAAAGACTTTGAATTCCTCATCAAAAAACGCTGCAGAAGCATCTCCTGCACTCAGTAATCCGCCAAAAGAAATTTTAAAGAAATAAGCCAACGCCCAGCCTGCTACCACATTATAGAAAGACAGAATCATTACCCCGCATATTACACCAAAGAGACCCACATACGCCCAGTTAGGTCCTCCAAGTTTGTTATAGGTTCC
>JAGQVA010000946.1 GCA_020438265.1 Bacteroidota bacterium | reverse complement strand
CACATTACAGGGAATGATTTTGGATATTGGCGGATCTGGCTATACAGATACATTGATTCTGGGCGTGCCAGAGGTAAATTTTTCCTTTGTGTTACCGCTGATTTGTTTCGTTGTGGTTGGAATATTTGGTTTTAGGAGTTACAGATTTTTTCATACCCAATGATAAAACAGTAAAAGCAAATTCAAAATATCTACACTGTCTGCTCAAAAGGACTCACAATCCGCAATTCAAAAGTATGGATCTCCCATTGAACTTTGGGAATTTCAGGCTCAAAGTCAAAAATATCGCCTCCCCGGGTGTTTGAAGAACCGGTAAATAGTGCGTCTCTGTTGATGACTTCTGGTATGGGGAGTCCCTTCATTTCCAGTTTTTCTACGTCAAAAGGGGTTTTACTGACGATCAGTTTGAAGTAATAGGAAATGCCATCCCAGTTAAAATCCTTGATGTATGGATCCTTTTTTAAGTGCATTTTGATGTACTTTTTGCCGTTGGGTTTAGGGATCCCATTGGAGCTCATGACTTTCTGGTTCGGACCGAGCAATAATTGAGGACTGCTCATCAACTTTGCACTTACTTCATACATATTTGAAAGATATAACAAGCTGCAAGAATAGTCATCGTCAGAATGATTCAAAACATCTATCCGAAAATCTCTCCAGTCTTTTTCAGGAGTTAAATCGAAGGTAAAGGTATTATGTTTGTCCGGGAATAAACGCGTTTCGGTATTGGTCGTCTCATCATAGAGGTACATCGCCAGTTCTATGGGAAACATTGTTTTTTGCGAATCAGTAAACGCCGAAATATCATGTTTTTCGCTATGATTGAGCTTTTGCAAAAAATGCCAGTTTGCCATTTGGATTAAATCCTGATTGGCAATCCCGACTTTATGCGCCAGATACACGTTATCTTTATCTACCAAACCAATGGCTTTGACAAGTGGTTTTTCGTGAATAAAGGGTTTGGTGGTGAAGAGAATTCGGTCATCTGCAAAAAGGGTATATTCCGCATCGTCTTCATTGTCAACCAGTTCGTAGAATTGGGTTTCTGCTTTTTTCAGGTAGGAAGTAAGTTCATCTTTGACCATTTTCACTCCTTTTGCATCCGGTCCCCCTACAAATACCTTCAGGGGTTTTGTTCCCAAACCGTCTACTTCAGCATAAAGAGTTGCATCACTTTGGGGAGGAGTTTGGTCTGTAAATGTTATTCTGCTATATCCGGGAAATACCTCTACGATTTTGGCCTGATAGGTCTGATCTGTTTTTCGCGATTTGACCACCAGTTTGGTAGGCATATTAACCTGGTCTATGGGAATTGCCTGCAATGCACCTGAAGTAATTCGCCATTCTTTGGCTTCTCCATCTTTTCCTCCCAAAACGACGTTGGAAGTCAGCTTTCTGTCTGAGGATTCATGTGTCAGAAAGGTTTTAAAGCGAAGATTGGGATCATCTGTTTTGAGATAAATCTGAGGAGTTTGCGCATCATTGGTCTGGTTATAGGTAGGCATTCTGTTGAGAACCCTGAGATACAGGTCATCATAGTTGATGTCGCCTTCGAATTTTGTCAGAACATCTAAAAGGGCGGAAGTAAAAACCCCGTTTCTCACCTCTGCTTCAGGGGGAAACTCCTGGGCTAATTCCACTTCCCGGCAAGCTGCCAACTGGATGTGTTTTCCCTCCGGCAATATTGTCTGTAGATTCAATTTCGCCTGAATCCCCTGAAAAATCTCATCTTTCTTTTTCCCGAAATTATAACCATCCCAGCTTCTGGAGTTAAATGCGTTACGCTGAATCTGACGGTATGGATTTTTTACGGGTTTGTTTTGAACGAGTGAACGGGTATTTTCTCCTGACTGACAACAATCAAAAATGGTGATGATTCGGGTCTGGGTACGGGAATAAAGCTGATGAATGAAAAATCGGAGTTCTTTATCTGAAATTCCAGCAAACTTACCGTCCGCATGCGCCCAGGGATCAGTATCATGACAAGTAAGAGAAGAAATATTTCCGTCAAATTCATCCTCTTTAAATACATGAATATCCGTTTTTTCCCGAATACCATGTCCTGCAAAATAGAAAAACGCTACATCTTTGGAAGTTGCCTGCCCCAGATGCGATTCAAACGCTTCCAGAATATTTTTCTTGGTAGCCTGTTCATTGATAAGGGATTTTATGGAAGGAGCTTCTGCAAATTTATGTTTTACAAAATCTTTCTGAAGATAAGCTTGCATATTCGTGGCATCCGCTACACAGCCTCTCAGGGGCGAAATGTTGGATGCCTGGTATGTATTGATCCCTATAATGAGGGCGTATAATTTTGAGGGCGCTTCAGGGTTCATCATTCAGTTTGAGGTTGTAATTGAGGTTGCAGTTGAGGTTAAACGAATTTCCTTCTCTAACTTTTCTTTCCACAAAAAATGTCAAATCGCCATTTATTTTTTACCTGACAGGGAATTAATC
>JAGQVA010000945.1 GCA_020438265.1 Bacteroidota bacterium | reverse complement strand
CTCCATCGACATATCCTTAAATACTTCTCCGGCATATTCCACAAAATAACCTGTCGCTCCGGAAGTCGTCAACTGAGAAATGATGTAAAGAGCTACATCTTTCGGCGTAACTCCCAGAGTCAGTTTCCCATTGATATTGATGCGCATCTTTTTAGGTTTTGGCTGCATGATGCACTGAGAAGAGAGGACCATTTCCACTTCAGAAGTACCAATTCCAAAAGCAATCGCCCCAAAAGCACCATGAGTAGAAGTGTGCGAATCTCCGCAGACAATCGTAGCGCCAGGCAGGGTAATTCCATTTTCCGGCCCAATGACGTGTACAATGCCGTTTTTTTCATGGCCTAATCCCCAGTGAGGGATGTTCCAGTCATTGGCGTTTTGCTCTAAAGCTGCCAGCTGGTTTGCTGAAAGTTTGTCCTCAACCGGTAAATGCTGATTGATGGTAGGCGTGTTGTGGTCAGCCGTCGCAAAGGTTTTTTCAGGAAAAAGCACCTTGTTTCCCCTTTGTTTAAGATTCAGAAAAGCTACCGGACTGGTCACTTCATGGACCAGATGACGGTCGATAAATAGTACATCGGGGCCGTTATCAATGCGGCGTACTACGTGGGAATCCCACACCTTGTCGAATAGAGTCTTTCCCATGATTTCGTTTTTCTCGAGGTCGTTGATTATTGATTGTCCGCAAATGTACGGTTACATTACAATTTTTTCAAAGAAAAAGATCTTTCGTTGTTAGTTTTATAATGAAAAAAGGTTGATATATATTTTTTACATGAAGAGGATAGAACTTGTGTCAGGTATGTGTTTAGCGTGCTTTATTCGCCAAGTGGCGAAAAATCCCGTTAGGGATTTAATATTGGTAGCAAACCCTGGTTTCATATATTTTTGCGCGCCCCAGGGCGCGCTGGTTTGAGAGATATATGGGAAGCCTTTTTTCTACCAATATTAAATCCCTAGCGGGATTAAGCCTTCCGGCTAGCATTTTGACGCTAAACACGTACAATTAGAAGCCTGAATCCCCGAAACAGGAACCAGGCAAATCCTAAGAAGATCCCATTTTCCGCTTCCCTTTCCGAATAATCTTTTTACTCTCCTTCCCTTTAACGACTCCTTCTTTTTCATCCAGCCATACAATTGCACCGGTTGGGCAGCGCTGGATAGGCTTATCTGTTTTGTGATTTTCGGAATAATCGATGACGGGGAGATTATTAATGATCTTGATTAAGTCCCCAGGCGCATCCATGGCACATTTTCCACAAGCCGTACAACCCACCTGACATTCTTCCAGAATATCATCCCCCTGTTCGAGGTTTTTACAGGCAACCCAAAGCTGGTGGCTGATCGGTTGGAGGGAAAACAGATCTTTGGGACAGACTTCCACACAGTCTCCACAAGCAGTACATTTATCAACATCTACCACAGGCAGAGAAAAGGGACTCATTGTAATGGCATCAAAATCGCAGACCGATTCACAATCTCCATAACCCAAACAACCCCAAAAACATCCTTTACCGCCTCCAGACACAAGTGATGCCGCCTGACAGCTTTCCAGACCTTTGTACCTGGCCCGGTTCAGCGCCACATTGGTTCCGCCTGCACAAGCCAGACGAGCTACTCTTTTTTCCTCAGCTCCCAGAGATACACCGAGATATTCTGCAATCGCCATTCTCCCGTCTTCCGAGCTTACTGTACATTTTCCAGGCAGAGAAACCCCGGAAACCAACGATTCCGCAAAAGGCCGACAGCCGGGAAACCCACACGCGCCACAATTGGCATGAGGCAGCATATCTTCTACCACATCAATTCGCGGATCTTCATACACATATAGCTTTTTATTAGCCAGGATAAGCATCGAGGCTAACAGGAGCGTAAGACCTCCCAGTGCGGTGAGAGCGATGAGGATGGACATATTCGATTGCTGTTATTTATAACTTTTTTAAAAATAAATGTGCATTGATATTAAGTAACCTTACACCTTTATGGTGTCATCCTGAGCCACGCAGCGAAGCGAAGGATCGCTACCCTGAGCGAAGTGAAGGGGCTCTTTGAAATAGTTCGTAAAAAGGCTCACTCGCTTTGCTTGTGATGCTTAGATCCTTCGCTTAGCTCAGGATGACAATCTATCGATTGGGAAAAAATATAGATTCTTTTTTACACCAATCTAAAAATACCACCTATAAACACATAAAAGAAACACACTTACCCCCCCCTAATAAAGCACCTCAGCCCATTTTTTACCTGCAACCAACTCCGCTTTCCGTGTTTCCCATTTTTCCTTTGAGCCTAAAATATTGGAAAAAGCTTTATTGAGCATGTCATTGACTTTTTCGTATCCGGCTACATAAATGTAGGTATTTGCTTTGCCCAGCATATCTACAATTTCGGCTGCGCGATCCTCAATCGCTGTATCCAGCGCAATGGGATCAGACCAATGCGGACGAGGACTTAAAGCGTGAAAGGCTTC
>JAGQVA010000944.1 GCA_020438265.1 Bacteroidota bacterium | reverse complement strand
AGGCTCCAGACCGTTTTTTTAATACGAAAATTGGTAAAAATACTTTGATACAAACCCAGGTTCAAACGATTGTCATCCCCCATATTTCCTACGATCAGGTCTTTTTCTTCGGGAGTAATGAAGCTGTCATCCATGAGAACCGCATTGACAGGAAGTACATTCGACGCCAGTCCATAGCGAACATCTCCACCTATACTGATATAGTCAAAATCATGGCTTAGCAAATAAGCAGGTTGAAATATCTGCGCGGAAATTTGACTGGGATTAAATTGCAGAGCTGGTCCCGACTGAGCCCAAAGGCTACCGGAAACCAAAAATAATATTGCAAAAACGGACCAAATCCGTAGTTGATGATTCATATTAATTACTGGTAACTCGATAAATAAATTCGCCAACCAATTTGGCTTTGATCTGATAATCGGCAAATAATTTGACCGGAGTGCCATCCGGTTTGGTATTGAGGCGATAGCGAAGCGCCAGATAATGGCCTGTATTGACGATCTCCTCCATTTCTGAAAGAGAAAATCGTTTTTCAAGTTGTGATTCTCCAGGCATATCCACAAAACCATTGGTACCAACTACTCCGGCTTCAATGGTTTGATTATCACTGAGAACGGCAATTAATTCTTTATTTTCATCGAGAATGGTAGCCGTAATCGTGGCCATAAAAGGAAACTGGTTTTCGATAATAATGCGGAGATCTGCTCCCTGAATCTGGTTAAAGTCTACTTTCCCAAAATTGATACCTGTTGTATCACCCATTTTCAACTCTTCGACGATGCCTTCTAATGGCAATTCAAAATCTACATAAGCAGATATTTGGCTGTTTTCAGTGGCAAAATTGTCGTGAAAAGCGGCTTTTACACCTGGATTTGTCACTACAGCAATATCATAACTAAGTTCATTGGCCAGCAGATTAATAAATGTAGGAATATTGCTATTATCGCGGTTAAATTCAACTTCGGTAAAAACAGTACTATTTGTATCGGGCAATTCTGGACTCTGGATAACCACAGGCCCTGCAAGCAGAGGAGTTCCATTCAATGGGGTGCGCTGACCGGTTTTGCTGTTGACTGCAGTAAAGTCCTTTACTTCTACATTGGCATTAACTCCGAGAGAACTGGCAAATACAATTTTGGCTTTTGGATCAGCAAATTTGAGTTTTTTTACATCCAGGGTTTCAAACAAGTCTATGGATCTTTGTCCCGAAAATGTGAATTTTTCCTGCCCGATATATCCTTCAATATAGGTAGGTTCAATTTCAATCAAGCCAAATTCTACTGAAATGGAATCTGTCTGATCCAACGTAACGAGGTTTCCTGATTCCAAAAGGGTAACTTTAATTTTTTCACGAATGGTATTATAAGTCGTTCCCCCATCAGTCATATCAATGACAAAACCACCCAGGTCCCGTTCTACCACCTGGGTAGAAACACCATTGGGAGGAGCGGGATTCAGCTTGATATTGACGGCAGGAATTTCTCCCATTGAGTTCAGGGCAGAAGTGATTGAATACTGAAACTGAATTGTATCCTCAACAGTACTAATGGTGCTGGCGCGAATTTTTCCTGATTTTACAAGAAGTTTGGTTAATTCAATATCTGCAAATTCACCCGGAAAGGTGTATACAGTTGTCCGTGAGCTGTCAATCACATCCTGAGCCGGGAAAATGGCCTTTGCCGTTTTTGCTTTCATATCCTCTGCAACCAAAACTACCTCAATATAATCAGTTGTATCAATAGGCACATTGGTGGATTGGTTGACATCGAGGTTAATTAATTCTCCCTGTAATTGACTTTCAATTGTCTTGCCGCTTAAATCATAAGTCTCTGTAACAGAACTTTTTGCCGGAATCAGTGCAAATGTATCGGACACTAGCGGCGTCCCCGGCATATTTTTATTGATTACTTCGATGTATACATTTGAAATGTCCAGGGGAAACTGGTTGTTAATCGAAAGAATAAGTTTCCCTTCTTCGAGTTCTGCGAATTCAAAAAAATCACTGGCATCGATATCAATAACCCCTGAATTCAATCCTGTTGTTGCCGGAATAAAGGCTGCGGTATCACCATGACTTTGCAGAATGAGGGTTCCTGTAATAACATTGGTAAGGTCTCCGGTTGCAATCAGCTGACGAGCCAGGTCAGCCAGAGTCAGTTTCTGAGAGATGGTATCTGAAGCCAAAGACAGCGTATCCAGCTTTACCCCTATTTTTACTGTTGTATCGGGAAATTCTACAAATTCACTGAGTGCAACACTGGCAAAAGTGTCTCTCACAACCAGGGAAAGAAGGTTGTCCGAGCCTGTTTTTAGATAGGTTGTATCCTGCACCAACTGAGTAATACCCGTGCTGGAATAGGCTATCGGAGCCAGCAAATCTGTGTCCCACTCTAATCCTTCCGGAGGGCTGAGCCGACAATTTTGCAGAAAAAGAATGCTGATAAAAGAGAGGATGAAATAGTAATATCTTGAAATT
>JAGQVA010000943.1 GCA_020438265.1 Bacteroidota bacterium | reverse complement strand
CTATCACTATCATTAATGGCCAGATCATAATTGCTTAATGCCTGATGAAAGGTGTGAATTCTGTTTTTTAATTCTTCAGAATTCACAATCGATTTCTTCCATTCTACCTGTTTCTTATTAATCAAAAAGATGTGTACTGCATGAAAGCCAATTACGTATTCCACGAGGGCTGTTTCATGATCCAAAAGCGATTGGATTTCTTCCACTTTCGCGTCAGTTTGCCTGTACTTTAAATGATGATACCTCTGAAATTTCTTTTCTGTCATGTTGGTAAAATCTTCAATATCCAGATTGATGCGATTGAATTCATTCCTGAGACTATCTGCTTCATTTTCAGGCCTGTTTTCAAGGAGTTGAGCTTGTAACTGGCTTCGTGTGTGTTGCAGTTGCTCATCTCTCTCAACCAATGAATCAGGCAATTCTCCAAAGCGATTGGTTTTTTCAGATTTCATGGCCTGGAGAAGGAGGACCGATTTATTTTTATCAGCAATATGAAAAGCCTTTTCAGCGTCCTCTGCAGGATCTAAAACCTCTAAACTATTCATGGTCCACTCGTGGCTCTTGGAGAGCATACGCAGTTTATCTTCTTCATTGGCCACTTGATTCCTGACTCGGATCACCAGATGATTGGCCAGATCTGCTACTACACTTTGTTTCCTCGCAGGATGAATAATCGATTCATCCATTTCGAGCAATTCATAGGTAACATCTAATGCACTTATCATAATTTCCAGATGTTTATTAGATGGATAAGGGGCTACGGACAAACTATCATACCATGGTTTATCGAAAGAATGATTGAGCGTTTTGGTAGCGTTGAGATTCATAGCCTGATACAAGCAGTTCCAGGCCTGACCATAATCTCCCCATCGAATAAATAAATTGGCTAAAAACAAAAAGACTCTTGGGTGATCAGAATGCTTTTCGCTTAATCTTTCCCTGTAGATTTTTTGTGATTTCAGATAAAGTGGTAGAGCCTTGTCAAATTCTTCAAGGTTATCATAATAACGGGCAAGGTTAAAAAGTGTATTTGCATGATCTAAATGATCTTCCCCGTAAATTTTGGATTTGATTTCTAAAGCCTGAATTTGAAGCTTTAAAGATTCTTCATTCTTCCCCAGCTGGCCATAAATAAAAGCCAGTCCGACAAGTGCATTGGCATATTCATAATGTTCTTCCCCATAGATTTTTCTTTTGACTTCCCTGACTTGATGAAACAATTCCAGAGTCTGGTTATAATGTCCAAGCCTGTAGTGGGAAACGGCCAGATTATTAAGCGTAGCCAGATAATAGGGATCTTCTTTTCCTAAAGCCTTTGCTCTGATATTTTTGGCCTGTTCGTACAGAGAGATCGCGGTGTTGAAATCTCCTCTGTTTTCGTAATAAACACCCAGGAAATAGAGAGACATGGCATACTCCGGATGCCTTTTTCCCAGGACTTTTTCCCGGATATCTTTGGCTTGAATGAGAAGGGGTAGTGCCTCATCAGGCTTCCCTAATTTTACGAATAAATCGCCTAAAAAAGAGGAAGAAGTCGCGAAATCAGGATGCTCCTTTCCCAGCTTTTCTTCCCTGATCTCATAGGATAGAGTATAAAGGGATAAGGCCTGATCTAAATCCTCTAACACATAATAATATGAGGCGAGGAGATCCAGATACCGGACGACCAAAGTATCCCGATCGCCAAACTCATTGCTGGCTTTTTCCCTGCCAGCTTTTAAATAAAGAATACTCTGATTGATATCTCCTGTTTGATTAGCGACGTATTCAAGGCTATCGATTTCAGCGTAGCTAAGGGTAAGGTATTGCTTATAATCCTGGGAAATTAAGCACATAGGGCACACAATCGTAAAAACGACGATAATAAAGCGATTCATAGGTAATATTCAATTTGCGGCTTGCCAGCGTCAAGCTTTAAACATGAAAGATGAATCTACTTTTTTTAGGAGGGATGACAAAAAGATCGGGGGATTTTTTTGAGATACCTCTTAGGGATCGATTATCTGCCAGCCTTTGTGGGGGGACTACAACAGGCCTTTAGGTCCGCAAACGGTGGCTTAATAAGCGATGTGATGTCACCCTGAGCGTAGTCGAAGGGCCTTAGTACTGAAAAACGCTCTCGTCTACCAAGACCCTTCGACTACGCTCAGGGTGACAATCCTTACTAAAGCCTTTGGCAGAGAATAATTAGGGGACCATTTGCGGGCCTAAAGGCCTGTAAAAGTATGAAAGGAGCCTACAGGCCCCGCCTCCCTACCCCCGCAAAGCAAGGATTGTAGTCGGGCTTGGGAAAGCCCGACCTTTTGAAAATACCAGAGAGATTCATCGTTACTATCAAAATTATTCTCCTATATTTGCCCTCCATGCACCAACCTTCCCACATACTCAAACAATATTGGGGCTACGACGCCTTCCGTCTTCTTCAGGAAGACATCATCCGGAGTGTGCTGGAAGGAAATGATACACTGGCCTTACTAC
>JAGQVA010000942.1 GCA_020438265.1 Bacteroidota bacterium | reverse complement strand
CTTGCGATTCCTGTAAATATTGAGGGCAACTTCCCGTGAAAAACGGTAGAGTTCATCGCGAAACGTATCTCTTCGTTCTTCTGCCACTCGATTCGCCTCCCGCTCAATCCATTTGCGAATCATTACCTGATACAAATTGGATGTGTAATTATAGGTCGTGGGCTCTTCCAGCAAATCATCGATATATCCCAAAATCATAGGCCTGACCATCAGATTGGGAGAATGTTCGATAATATTGAGTGCTTTTTTCTTTTTCTGATAAGCGGTGAGACTATAACGACGGTCCAGAAACCGCTTAATATCTTTCTCATTAAAAGGCGAAATATACATTTTCGCGAAGGTCTGGAACCCTTGCTGGCTACCAAAACGAACCACCTTGGTTTCTCTGGGTTCTTCTTCTTCAGAAGGGAAAAACTGGGTCCTACATGTAAATACCACGACCCTGAAATCCTGAACCTTAGACAGGATTTTTTGCATCCGTTTCTGATAATTTTTTACAGCGTTGGTATCTTCATCAAGGCCGTCGAGTAAGAGAATCGTATTTTCCTGATCGGGAATTTTTTCAATACGTTTGAGAATATTGGGATACCCCAAAGGCAATAATTTGATATTGAATTTTCCTCGTCCCATTTTCGTGATATATCTCATATAGAGATTAATCATGAAAGTAGTTTTACCCATTCCAGATCCTGCCAGAATAATGTAAAACCGCTGGTCGTCCTTTCCCGGCTTAAAAGCTACATTGAGAAAAAAAGGAATAAGGCGTTGACGGGCAGTGACTTTATGTGATTGAATCAATTCATGATGCTGAGAAGGCGGATTACTCTGAAAATGGGTTGATACATAATACTGAGTAGACATGCGGATATCAGTTACTGAAAAATAAGGATGAAGATCCTTTTTCAGCCTTTTCTCCCTTTGCTTGCGAATAGAAATCAGAATCAGTCGCCAAATCGTAGTCAGCAAACTCCCCAACAGACCGAGCGATAACAGCAGAATGATCGAATCTATCTGAAAGCTTTCCTGTGTGATCAACTCCGAAAAACCCAGGTCTTTCAGAAATTCCTTGATCCATGTTAAATATTCTCCTAACATAAAGTGTCCTCGCCAAAATGATGCTGTAACGAGGAGTTAAAACTACGATAAAGGGGGATAAATGGCAAGGGGGTTGCATTACCCATATCGCATCTACGCGATACAAATCCCCCCATCCAACGGAATCACCGTCCCGGTAACATACGAAGCCGCCGGCGAAGCCAGATACACCGCCATACCGGCCATATCCTGAGGATTTCCAATTCTACCCATCGGGCAGCCTGCTTCTACCTCCTTTTTGAAATGTTCCATCACATACTCCGTCATTTTGCTTTCAAATGGCCCGGGAGCGATGGCATTGACGGTAATTCCTTTGCGGCCCAGGCGTACTGCCAGCACCTTTGTCAAATGATGAACGGCAGCCTTACTTGGGCCATAGGAAAAATTATCCAGCTCAGGTACACGAATCCCATCAATCGAACCGATATTAATGATCCGCGCCGGATTCGTTGTAGAAGCACCCTTTTCCAGCAAAGGCAATAACTCCTGCGTAAGCATAAAAATCGCCTTCACATTAATATCCATGGTTTTATCATAGCCACTTTCGGGAAATTTCCCGAAGGGAGCAGCCCATGCTGCGCCAGCATTATTGACCAGAATATCCAGGGATTCTTCTTTTTCTTTGATACCGTTGACCAAAACGGCACGACCCTCAGCACTCGAAAGGTCAGCGGGAATGGAGATACATTCTCCCAATTTGGAAAGTTCTGCCGCTACGGCATCGCAGACCTCTGCCTTGCGGGAAGAAATGTAGACTTTGACGCCGTTTTCGACGTAGGCCTGGGCGATCATCAGGCCGATACCGCGAGAACCCCCGGTTACGAGGGCGGTTTTACCTTTGATGGAGAATAGGTTTTGGATGGAATATGTGGACATAGATTTTTATTGATTTTTAAATTATTTTTTATTCTTAATTTACTTTTTTTAGAAAAAAGTAAAGCAAAAAATCGGGGAATATTATGCGACGCGCCTGGCCTCCCACAACCACCATATTCCCCAATCCAGCGCGCCGGGTGCAATTACAGCCTTAAAGCCTTCGGCATAACTATTTATAAAACTGTGGGTTTCATTTCTTTATAGCCTGAAAGGCTGATAGGCTCCAAAGGCTTTGCGGGAGTCCCTTTTTAAGGGGACGGCGCTTGTGCGAAGGGGTCAAAACAACCCATCAATCCGACCCTTGCGAATCGCCTGCATCCCCATCACCCCACAACCCTTCACGGCATGATTCAGCATCGCAAAACGCGGATCTTTGGTATAGCCTTTTTTGAACCGATAATAAATCTGCTGGACGATGACCGCAATTTTAAACATGCCAAAGGCATAATAAAATACAAGATCTCCCAGATCCCTTCCGCTTGCCTGTGCGTACATTTCCGCGACCTGA
>JAGQVA010000941.1 GCA_020438265.1 Bacteroidota bacterium | reverse complement strand
AGAGAAAAGAGAATTTTGTGGCCCGGTTTCTCCAATTGTTTTATTAGAAGAAAAAAAACGAAGTCTCATTTCCTCTCAGGTAGCTCCCGGATTAACACAAATCGGAGTTATGTTGCCTTATGCTCCGCTTTATGAATTATTGCTACACACATTCCAAAAACCCATTGTCGCCACCAGTGGAAATATCAGCAATTCGCCGATTGTTTTTCAGGACAACCAGGCGCTGGCAGAGCTTCCCGAGATTGCCGATTTTTTATTAATGAATAACCGCGAGATTGTCATTCCCCAGGATGATAGTGTAATCAAATTTTCTCCCTTCAAAAAAGAAAAGATTGTATTAAGGCGCTCCAGAGGGTTGGCTCCAACCTATATTAATTCTGACCTCATTCTCCCCAAAGCGTGCATCCTGGCTACTGGTGCAATGCTGAAAAGTTCTTTTGGGTTTCTTCATGAGGGAAATACCTATCTCAGTCAGTATTTGGGGGATCTTGCTCACTTTGATACGCTGGAAAATTATCGCCATACGATTGAGCATTTTTTTCGCTTATTTAACGCAAAACCAGAAGTCATTTTATGCGACAAACACCCTGATTATCCTTCCACCCGATATGCAGAGGAAATGGCTGCAAGTTTTGAAATTCCTGTTCATCATATTCAGCATCATATAGCACATTTTGGAGCAGTTTTGGGCGAAAACAACCAAATAGAAAGCAAAACGCCTGTTTTAGGAGTTATTTGGGATGGAACCGGTTTGGGAGATGACGGACAAATTTGGGGCGGTGAGTTTTTTATTTATGAGAATTATTCCTTCCTCAGAGCTCATCACTTTACGTATTTTGATTCTATTCTTGGAGATAAAATGGCTCGGGAACCACGAATTTCTGCCCTCGCGGCATGCCGGGGAATTGAATCCGCAACAGAATTGCTGAAGGGGAAATTCACTCCAACTGAATGGAAGATTTATACAAAGATCCTTTCTGGTGGAACCCGTTTACAAACTTCCAGTGTTGGGCGGATTTTTGATGCCGTTGCGGCTTTACTGGATTTAAAGGATATCCAATCTTATGAAGGAGAAGCGGCTCTATTATTGGAACAATTGGCGACTGAATATTGCAAAAAAAACGGGTTGGGTTTTCTTTCTTCTTACTCTTATTCCACCATGGATATTTTGTCTACAAAGGGCATGCTTCGGGAAATTATTGAGGATATACAGCAGGGCGAATCCCCGGCATTTATCGCCGCAAAATTACATTTTTCACTCGCAGAGATGATAGGAGTCATTGCCCGAAAAAAGCAAATAAAGAAAATTGCCTTCAGCGGAGGGGTATTCCAGAATGGTTTACTGGTCGATTTGATTTGGCATTTGTTAGGGGATGAGTTTGAGTTGTTCTTTCACAAGCAATTATCGCCCAATGATGAGAATATTGCTTTTGGGCAGATGGTTTGTTATGAGGTTGGGCTTTTGGGGGATAGTGATAATCACGCAAAGGGTTAAGATTAGGGAATTTTAATTTCACGCAGAGGTCGCTGAGCGCGCAGAGAAATACTAAACACCTCTGCGATCTCTCCGTACTCTGCGTGAGACAAAAAAAACATAAAAACTTCCCGGCACGAGATAAACAAGCATGAAATACCTGTCAGAATATCGAGATCCAGAACTAGCCAGGCGCTATTTAGACGAAATCAAAAAAACCGTCACCCGCCCCTGGACCATTATGGAAGTCTGCGGCGGGCAAACGCACAGCCTGGTCAAAAATGGCATCCTGGAAATGCTTCCGCCTGAAATCAATATGGTTCACGGACCGGGCTGCCCGGTTTGTGTTACACCTCTCAATCTGATCGATAAAGCTGTTTATCTGGCAGAGGAAAAAGATGTCATCCTTTGCTCTTTTGGAGATATGCTCCGTGTTCCAGGTTCAGGAAAAAGTTTGCTCGAAGCCAAAGCAGGCGGAGCAGATATTCGCATCTTGTATTCTCCACTTGAAGCAGTGAAAATCGCCGAACAGAACCCGGAGCGGCAAGTTGTCTTTTTCGCTGTAGGCTTTGAAACCACTGCTCCCGCCAACGCACTTTCTGTGATACATGCTCATCAAATGGGACTTACGAATTATTCCATTCTGACCTCTCACGTATTGGTTCCACCGGCGATTGAAGCAATTATGGAAGACGAGGAAACCAAAATTCAGGGATTTCTGGCAGCAGGGCATGTGTGTACCATTATGGGCATGGAGGAATACTATCCGCTGGCAGAGCGTTACAAAATCCCGATTGTCGTTACAGGTTTTGAGCCAGTAGACTTATTACAAGGTATTCTCATGACAGTAAAACAATTGGAAAAAGGAGAAGCAAAAGTAGAAAATCAATATTCACGGATGGTGAAGGAGGAAGGAAATATCATGTCTAAAGAAACGATTTCCAGGGTTTTTGAAATTGCTGACAGAATGTGGAGAGGCATAGATGTGATTCCGAAAAGCGGGTATGAAT
>JAGQVA010000940.1 GCA_020438265.1 Bacteroidota bacterium | reverse complement strand
TTTCTGTATAATAAACCCCAATTCCCTGTTTAACTTTGGTTGGGTCATAAGGATCTGGTAAATGTTCTGTTTGCGTACGTTCTACCATCTTTACCCATTCTGCATCCATTTTATAGCCTCCTGTATCCTGAGCTTCAGAACCTGTCAAAGATTGATCGGCCTGTTTTCCGCCTTCTCCCCAAATATTGCCGTGATATACGTCGTGGTCATCGGGAATGCTAATGCTGGGACGGTCTTTCATCAGATCGCGGTAAGTCCAGCCAAACAGATACCATTTCCGCAGATAATCCAGACAGGCCTTTTCTAAAGGCGCTCTTTGCGTTCCATACCCTCCTACCCCTTCGTAAATCTGATCTCCGGAAAAGAATAATACATCCGGATTCTGCAAAACGACATTATCCGTAAGGTCTTTATTGGGAAATCCGAGATCATTATTTCCTGTAAAACCCGCTACGACCAGTTCTTTTTGGTCAATTGGATTTTTCCGAATAGTGCCTTCCCAATAATAAGGAGTAAGCATATTATCAGCAGTGAACAATTTATATACAAGACGATAAGGCGTATCCTTTGAATCATCCCATTCCTGAATTTTAAAAGTCGCTGTACGTGCCAGTTTATGAATGGCCGCTTCTCCCAGTGTTTTCCATTCTTCCTCCTCTTTTATCTGAAGTTCTACCACTTTTGCATCCCTTTCACCAGTAGGAGCCATTTGTGCGGTCATTTTCATGATCTTTTCGCTCAGGGTATAATGGGAAAACATAATGGGTCCATACGCTCTTTCCGGATGATGTACCAGTTTTGAACCAGACATGGCCCAGTCAGCAAACCAGACACTGGGTGTTTCTGCTGTCGCTCCCATATCTTCAAAATGGCTCACCAGAGCGATATTACCGGTCAATTGACGATTGAGGATAGAATCTTTCTGAATGCTCTCCCACACTTTACCCGTAATGGGATCGTGAACGGATAACGTAACTGTAAACAAAGACCTTACAGATTTGACGTCAATTCTCAGGTCCATTTCCCCCATATAATCCAGTGGCGAAGAGGCTGTGGCTTCTCCCGGATCGCCAATAAAGAGTTCGCCTCTTGTAGTTACGCCCACATCGAGGCCTTTACCATAAATAGCATTATCCCGAAAGTCATTAAATTCTCCCTGAATGCCCAGGCGAAATCCCACCCAGTTCCAGTCGCGATTGGTTTGATCTTCATTCATCAATCCAGCCCTGACTTGAATTGACAACGTTCCTGTATCAGCATTCACATCCCATGTCAGGAGATGCAGATTGCGATTTTCCTGGCTGACAAGACATTCCACCCGCCCCTGATTGACCTGCCAGTCCTGAAGGCGATTGGCCCAATATTCTGGTCCCACAAAAGTGCGCTGGGTTTTTGGCCATACACTCAGAAAATCAGGCATTTCTACAGGTTTTTCTTTGCATGAAGAAAAAATGAACAAACAAGCGATCAAGAAGCTAAGTATCCAGAAAAATATGATAGAAAGGCGGTTCATATATTTAACAATTGCATTAGATGGGGAAATTACATTTGAAAAAGGCATATTTCAAAACCGGAGAAATATTAATCAATTTATTTTATTGCTACAATCTACCTAAAATTGAAATAAATACGCCTCTGTGATTTTAGATTTAAGAATCTTATCTATAACTTTAGGCGCCGAAAAAAAAACGTATACTTAAATGGCTGAAATTATAAAAATGCCTCGCCTGAGCGACACCATGACCGAAGGAGTGATCGCAGCCTGGCATAAAAAAGTTGGAGATCCTGTTCAGAATGGAGATCTATTAGCAGAAGTTGAAACCGACAAAGCCACCATGGACGTGGAGTCCTTCTTTGATGGTGTTTTGCTCCACATCGGAGTAGCGGAAGGAGACGGTATCCCTGTTGGTCAACTCCTGGCAATTATTGGAAAGAAAGGTGAGGATGTTTCAGAGCTTGTGGCTAATTTTCAAGCTGATGCACCTGCCGAAGAAGAGGCTCCGGCTAAAGAAGAGAAACCTGCTCCCGTTGCTGAGCCCGTTGCGGCTCCGGTGGTTGAGGCAGCTCCTACCCCTAAAGTTGAACCGGTTGTAACTACTACTTCCTCTGATTCAAGAATTAAAGCTTCTCCCCTGGCTAAGGCTATGGCCAAAGACAAGGGAATTGACCTTGCTCTGGTTGCCGGAAGTGGTGATAATGGAAGAATTGTCAAAAAAGACATCGAGAACTTCAAAGCACCTGCTGTGAGTGCTGATGCTCCCGCTGAAATTCCTGCACACTTCCTTTCTCCTGCCGTTGCAGGTCAGGAAGAGTATGAAGAGGTGAAAGTATCTCAAATGAGGAAAACCATCGCTCGCAGATTGAGCGAAAGCAAATTTACTGCTCCTCATTTTTACCTCACCATGGAAATTAATATGGATCGGGCAGTAGAGTCAAGAAAAGCAATCAATGAAGTAGCTCCGGTTAAAATTTCCTATAATGATATCGTAATC
>JAGQVA010000939.1 GCA_020438265.1 Bacteroidota bacterium | reverse complement strand
CCCTTAATTCGGGGAAAAGGCATTCCATTATCAGCCGTTACAATTACGATCGTATTTTCCAGTTCACCGGCTTCTTCCAGCATTTTCAACATCTTGTCCAAATGCTGATCGAAATATTCTATCTCATAAGCGTAATCAAGCATATCCGTTTTCACCGTATCATTGTCTGGCCAGAAAGGAAATACCTGATCAATATCTGCCAGATTTTTTCCCCCTTTATTGATTCCAGCCTGAAATTCATAGGCGCGGTGAGGTTCTGTACTTCCATACCAAAAACAAAAAGGTTTCCCTTCCGGGCGATTGGCCAGAAAATCACGAAAGTTTTCAGCATAATCATTCTCAGATATATGGCCAGCCGGAGGAGTCGTTTTCTTTTCATTAAAGGGAATTCCGGTAAGCTGGCGTTTTTTTCCATTGATTTCCCCGGGTTCACCTGGCGCCCAGCCTTTGGCAGTATATCCAACAAAATATCCATTATCGCTTAACGCTTCGGCATAGGTTTTAAATTTTGGGGGGAAATACGGAACATGATTCGCTGCTTCTTCCAATTGCCAGCTGTTTCGACCAGTGAGGATACAGGCTCTTGAAGGAGCACATTTGGCGTTGGGTGTATAAGCACGGGAGAATAAAAGGCCTTCACGGGCCACACGGTCAAAAGCAGGGGTATGAACCCATTTGGTTCCATAAGCGCCCATGTGGGGAAAGGAAGCATCGTCAGCGATGGCGAAAAGAATATTGGGCGGGGGTAATTCTTCAGGAGGGTTATTGCAGGTGAAGGAAGAAGATACCAAAAGGAGGAGGGATAGTAAAAAGGCAGATAATTTATTCATGAGTAGCAGGTAATAATAAGGTAAATGTACTTTATAAAAGTCTCTGAAGTGAAGATCGCATAATTTTATACAGCATTTGTTGCCACCCTGAGCAAAGTCAGCGAAGCGAAGGGTCTAGGTAGAAGAGGAAGGTTGACATAACACACGCTCGTCTACTTAGGCCCTTCGCTTCGCTGACTTCGCTCAGGGTGACATTGAGTTTTAAATGAGCTCTGCTCTAAAATAAGTTTTTATAGCTAGCATTAGATTCTAAAAATCAAGGCAAATGCAAAGCCGTAGAAGCTTTTATCTCTGTCATCACAAAAGAACTCTGCACCCGTCCAATATTTTCAAAAGCGGCCAGTTTTCTCGAAACAAAATTCTGATAAGTTTCCATATCGGGAACGACTACTTTCAGCAAATAATCAAACATCCCTGCAATGTGATAACATTCAACTACTTCAGGAAGGGACTGAATATCCTGCTCAAAGCGCTCCAAATATGCCGCTGCATGTTCCTTTAAAGACACATCACAATAAGCGATCATTTGGAGTCCAACCTTTTTGCGGTTAACCAGTGCGACGTATTTGTCTATATAACCTTCCTTTTCCAGTTTTTTAACCCGCTCGAATACGGGCGTGGTCGTCAAATAAAGCCGCTCAGCAATTTCCTTGTTTGTGTATTTGGCATTTTCCTGTAACAGGCGAATGATTGCTTTATCAATATCGTCTAACCTGGCCATAGGCAGTTTTTTTTTCTACAAAGAAATAAAAATCATGGATATAAGTGACTTATATTCTAATAATATTCAAATAATTAGATTAATATATCAAATTAAACCATAAATAAAGAAAATAAAACCAATTATACGATCTTTGTAGAAGAAACTAACAATAGATCCAATAAATATGAAAACATTACATCCTGAAAGTTTGATGATGTCTTATGGATATAAATCAGCCTCCGCACAGGGCGCTATAAAATGTCCGGTATACCTCACTTCCACCTTTGAATTTGAAAGTGCTGAAGAGGGAAAAGCCTATTTTGAAAAGGCCTATCATTTAACTGATGAGAACACAGATCAGGATTTGGGTATGATTTACAGCCGAATCAATAATCCGAACATGGAGATTCTTGAAAAACGTCTTTGTCTTTGGGATCAGGCGGATTTTTTTTTGATGCTGCCGTTTTTGAAAGTGGAATGGCTGCTATTTCAACTGTTTTTATGGAGTTTTTATCTCCCGGAGATGTGTTTTTATACAGCACCCCGGTATATGGTGGTACAGGGCATTTCATCACCGAAATCCTCTCTAAATTCGGTATAACAGGCATCGGTTTTTCAGAAGAGATGGAAATTGAAGAACTCAAGACCTGGCTCCTGGAAGAAGGATTGGCTGATCGTTTGGCAATGATTTACATTGAAACTCCCGCAAATCCAACCAATAGCCTGTATGATATCGGACTTGGACGCGAGTTGGCGGACGCATTTTCCTCAAAAGAAAAAAAGGTAATGGTGGTGGTAGATAATACTTATATGGGACCGCTTTGGCAAAATCCTTTATCAAACGGTGCCGATCTTGTTGTGTACTCTGCTACCAAATATATTGCGGGTCATAGTGATGTGATTGCGGGCGCATGTCTCGGTAGTAAGGAACTGATTGGCAGAGTCAAAACCCTTCGCAC
>JAGQVA010000092.1 GCA_020438265.1 Bacteroidota bacterium | reverse complement strand
AACAGAGCCTTTAAGAGGTTTTAACCCTTCGGCACAGCCAGGCATAGCCTGGCTATGCCTGGCTTTACCTATTTAGTACATAGTCTGAATATCTTCAAACCTTTCACCAGTCCAAACATTTCAGTCAGTCAGGTATTAAAATGTGCAATTCATACAGGATCTTGATACAGTTGCGCAAAAACTGATATATCAGGGGATAAATTTTTCTAATTTTGGAATAATTAAACAACCATTCAATTTATCTCTCGACCCGATATGAATGCTATTAGCAGTGCTGAAATCCTGTTTGCGGATGATAATCACTCGGACCTTGATCTCGTGAAATTTGCTCTTGAAGAAAAAGAAATTACCAAAAAACTGTTTTGCGTCCTTGACGGGGTTGAAGCCCTTGATTTTTTACTATGTCAGGGAAAATATATAGATCGTCAATACGAATCCCTCCCTGGATTGGTCGTTTTGGATTTGAATCTTCCCAAGGTGAGTGGGCTAGAAGTGTTGGACCGCCTGAGAGAAAATCCCCGAACGAAAGACATCCCGGTCGTTATTTTTTCTTCATCGGTTGATCCTGATGATGTAAGTCGTAGTTATAGCCGGGGAGCCAACGGGTTTATCGTTAAACCCGCTGATTTCTTTGAATTTTCAGATGTTATTGCCGGAATTATCAGATTTTGGCTTCCTGACTGATAAATTTGGAGATTTTACGAGCCGGTTTATTTCCTTCTTCGTCTGTTGGATCTTCTATGAGGGCCTGATGGCCAAATAATTGATATTCAGCCGAAACCCGTAACAATTCTGCAATGCTCCACGCCTGTGCAAAACAGCCTCTGGGGGTAAATGGAGTGTTTCCATCAAATATTTCCGAAATGCTTCCAATTCCCGCTTCACTAAAATGAGGCAAAAAGTTTTCGACAATCATTCGTGCTTCCAGTCTTCCCTCAATCCCTTTTACCTTGATTAAGGCATCAATAAAAGGACCTATGAGCCATGCCCATACTGTGCCTTTGTGATAGGCATTGTCTCTGGTTAAACGATCTCCAAAATACACTCCCTGATATTCTTTATCCTCAGGAGATAAACTCCTTAATCCACGAGGAGTAAATAAAGTCGATTCTACTTTTTCGAGTAATTGAGCGCTTTGCTTGATGGTCAGTAAACTGAAGGGTAAACTGATGGCAAAAAGCTGATTGGGGCGCACAGAAGGATCTTTATAATCCCTGTCAATGAAGTCATAAAGGCAGGATTCTTCAGCGTTCCAGAATGCTTTTCGGAAAGCCTTCTTCATTTTTTTTGCTGTAGAAGAATATAATTTTGCCTCTTTATTATTTCCGGATACATGATTAAAATAGGCGTAAATCTCACAGGCATTATACCAAAGCGCATTAATCTCTACTGCTTTGCCAATTCGTGGAGTCACTACCCAATCCCCTACAATTGCGTCCATCCAGGTAAGCTGGACGCCTGGTTCACCTCCGGTAAGGAGTCCGTCTTCATCAACCCGGATACCATATCGGGTCCCTTTTTGGTGCCATTCAATGATATCTGTTAAAACGGGCAATAGCTCATCCCTGACAAATTCGACGTCTTTGGTAGCCTGATAGTATTTGAATGCGGCAATGAAAAACCAGAGTGTTGCATCAATGGTGTTATAGAGCGGTTCATGGCCTTCTTCGGGAAATCGATTGGGAATCATTCCCTGACTTACCCATTTGGCGTAAGAACGTAAAATTTGCTGTGCATCATCATTACGTCCGGTAGCCAGGCACAAGCCAGGCAAACTGATCATGGTATCTCTTCCCCAATCGCAAAACCAGGGATAACCGGCAATGATTGATTTTTTATGGTCTTTTCCTTCAACCAAAAACTGATCTCCCGCCAAAACCAGCTTTTTGATGAGATGATGTTTGGCTCCTGCGTCTTTGATTAATTTTTTTCTTCTTTTCTTTTCCTGCTCAATGAGGGCTATCGGATCACGGCGTTCAGGATTTGCAGTTGAAATAATGATTCCCACTTTATCTCCTGCTTTCAGATTGACGTAGAGATGCCCCGGGCTAAAGAGATCTTCGTAACCTGCCTCTCCCCGGTTATGTTCTTCAGGGTATTCAAACCCAAAATACCACCTCGGATCGTGTTTGTAGTGCGCATCCGGGACGGCGATAAAAACCTCCGGAATAGCTGGATTCATTTTGCTGCGTAACACATTGTCCTGAAACCAACTGCCTGCATTGCCTGTGTCATAGGCAAAAACAAGCTGGTGATGGGATCTGCCAGCCATGAGAGGGGTTAATTCCAGCGTGAAATCCTTATTCGCTTTTAATACTTCGTATTGAATGACAACAGTATTTTCTCCGTGAATGGCGACAATGGTTTTGCGAATTTGAATCCCATTGCACCGATAGATAAACTCCGGAAAAATATAGTGATTAAACTCCTTGAGAAAGATATAACCATGGGGATAAATGGTACCGTGATATTTATTGGTACTCAATTCATAGGTTTTTTCCCCGGCGTATATTTTCTCCTCCATTTTGGAAACCAGGACCTTCCGTCCGACGGGAGGTTCCGTCGCTGCAACCAGGAGGCCGTGATATTTTCGGGTATTTGTACCAATGACGGTAGAGCAAGAGTAGCCACCAATTCCATTGGTTTCAAGCCATTCATGTTGAATCGCTTTATCAAATCGGTTAAGTAATGAGGCATCAAATGTGGTCATTCACGCAATAAAGTTTGGTTCATCCTGCTTGAAGGCAGATAAAAATTGAGTAATAAGAAAAAGTGTTGCGAGCGGGTAGGACTCCTCTTTAAAGTACCAACTTTTATCTCAATTATTGGGAATGGATTTAAGATAGATTCTTACAGGTATTGGGTTATGTCTCTGAATGGTATATTGATAAAACAAGAGAACTACCTTAAGAATATGTATCCTTCAACCATTTATGAGGATAAAAGCCTTAATTTCAATTAGATCAATAGCGAAGGTTTGAGGAGTTTGAATAAATTCAAAATTGCCGGTCCTAATAAGAACCTTTTGATAGCTCAAAGTTAGGACATTCAATTGGAATTTATTACATCCTTAAAGAAAAATAATAAAAAATTTTGAGGAGAAAAAATTCAAATGAGGATTAACTTATTTTTACCCAACCATTGATGTACTGATAAACATACCAGAAATTGAAAGGATTCTTTTCATTGTCGCGGTTACAAAGTACAATGACGGTTGTGTCTGCCTGAAGATCTCTGATGAAACAAGTGCGGTATCCTTTCCACCAGCCAAAATGATAGATGAGATCTGGATAAAAAGGTTTCATTCGCCAGCCCAGGCCATAATTATAGTTTTCCAGTTCGGGACTGTTGGGAGTGCTGGCAAGCGCAATGAGTTCTGGTTTGATAAAGTCCGGGTTATTGAGCCCACGATCAAACCGATACATATCCATCACGGTAGAGTAAATGCCTTTATCGCCAAAAGCGCCATCCAGATAATCGCCTCCGGCGGGTTTATATCCTCTTCGGGCGCGTTTATAACCGATGGTATGATTGTCTTTTTCTGATTGTTCTATGTAATTACAGAGGTAAGTGCTATTCATGCCCAAAGGATCAAATATGCGCTCTTTTAAGAATTCGGCAAAAGGTTTGGCCGTCAGATATTCGACAATTGCGGCCAGCATGACATAATTGGTGTTATTATAATTGAATTTGCTGTCTGGCTCGAAAAAAAGTCTTGGCTTATGGGTGATATAATAGTCGAGAACGTCTTCATTTTTTAGAAAAAAACGCTTGTCCCAGGATTTGTGCATCAGGCCCATATAGCGCTGAAGGCCAGAACGGTGGTTTAATAGATGTCTGATAGTAAGATCTTCGTAAGGAAATTCAGGGATGTGATAAATAACCTTGTCATCTATGTCCAGTACCCCATCCTGGTGAAGCAAAAGAATGGCTGTTGCAGTAATGGTTTTGGATACCGAAGCTAACTGAAAAGCTGATTCGGTGGTGAGTTTTTGACGTGTTCTTTCATTTCCATATCCATAAGCACCCGTATGTACAATTTGTCCCTGTTGGGCGATCAACACCGAACCACTAAATTCTTTTTTTCTTCTTAATTCCTTGAAAAATTTATCTATTTCTTCCGAAAAAACGGGTTGGAAGGCCTCGTTTTCATCCTGAGAAAGTGTGGGCCGCTCACTGACAAAAACCTCATTGGTATCAACCGGAAATACTTCATTCGTCTCAAAATTGGGTATTTCAGCCTTTACAGAAAAATTCCCAATGCTTGTACCTGCTCTGGAAAGCACAATTGGGCTTTCATAAAAGAAGTGTGTTCCACATGTAAATGGCAAAATAGAGGAACCGAGGATAAGTAGTAAACGTGGTAGCATAAGGATATAAAAAAAACGAGTTTAGGGTCTCAAATATTTCGATATTGAAAATACCTGATTTTATATCTTTGACACTTATTCTAAGCATATTGCATGCGAGAAAATGAGATATGTAAGAAAACCATTATTTTAGGACTCCAAATCTCAATACATGCATGATTAATCAGATAATTACTCTCAAAAAAGATTTTGCTGAACTCAGGCCTTTACACAAAAGCGATAAAGGCGCTTTATTAGCGATAGCAACAGATCCGGAAATATGGCGTTTTACCCCTTCCCGCATTCATAATGAAGCCGAATTGGACCAGTATCTGGACAATGCTTTTCAAATGTTTGAAAAGAACTTAAGGTATCCGTTTGTGATCAGGGATTTGCGCACCGGAGCGGTTGCCGGTAGTACCAGCTTTGGCAATTATTCTGCCAAAGATCAGCGAATCGAGATTGGCTGGACCTGGCTGGGAAGAAATTTTCAGGGAAGTGGACTCAATAAGTTGTGTAAGTTTTTGCTGCTTCAATACGCTTTTGAAGAGCTAAACTGCCTGAGAGTAGAGCTTAAGACTGATTTTTTGAATCTTCAGTCGCGCAAAGCCATGCGTAATATTGGTTTTAAGGAAGAAGGCGTGCTTCGCAGCCATACAGCCATGCATGACGGAAGGCGGAGAGATACGATTTATTACAGTATGCTGGCGGATGAATGGGAAGTGGTGAAGGAGGTATTGTGAATGGCTATTGGCTTTTGGCCAAAGAATGTGTCTCTGCTTTCTTCCCTTTCGCGCCGATTTGAAAAACGGCGCAATAGTACAGCCAATATTCTCATTCTAAAGAATGCGGGCCCTCTTATCCATTAGATAAATAACCAGGCATTCTGTAGAATGTCAATGTCCATATCATTGCGCCGTTTTTTAAAGTGGCGAAATGAAAGAGAAAAAATACTAAACACATAAAACACATACTTTTGGTCTACCAATTGTCAACTTCCAATTTGATCTCCCACCTAATTCCCGTATTTTTACTTAAACGCTAAATTTTATGAGTACCGGTTTCACCCCCGAACATATATCCATATTTATCATTATCGCTAATGTGATTATTTCATTTAAAGGCTTCAATGAATTTGCCTTTAGGGAAAAATACATTTTTGAAGTTGACGGAATCCTGATTCGCAAGGAATACATTCGTTTGATTTCATCCGGATTTCTCCACGGGGGATGGATGCACCTGCTCTTTAATATGTACACCCTGTATGTTTTTAGTGCAAATCTGGGTTATATGGGAATGGGGGTGTTGGGATATCTGGTTTTGTACTTTGTGAGTATGCTGGGAGGCGATGCGCTGGCTTTGTATGTACATCGAAATCACGGTGATTACCGGGCTTTGGGTGCTTCCGGAGCAGTGAGTGGAGTGATTTTTGCTTCGATTGCGCTTTTTCCTCAAGGAGAGATTTCCTTTATCTATCCTCCTATTCCCATTCCCAACTGGATATTTGCCATTGGGTATGTGTTGATTTCGATTTATGGTATGCGGTCGCGCCTTGGAAATATTGGCCACGACGCTCACCTGGGAGGTGCTGTTACAGGTATGTTGATTGGATTGGCGTACAATCCTTCAGCTCTGACAGATCACCCGTGGATTATATTGGGGGTTTTATTACCAACTGCTACTTTTCTCTATTTACTCATTACCCGCCCGGAAATGATGTTTGTTCCAGGGTATTTTCGCAGTCAGCTTAAGGACCTGACTTCTG
Organism: Bacteroidota bacterium; assembly: GCA_020438265.1. Taxonomy (GTDB): domain Bacteria; phylum Bacteroidota; class Bacteroidia; order J057; family J057; genus JAGQVA01. The sequence goes on along the minus strand of JAGQVA010000092.1, from coordinate 5,226 downwards.
GTTTTAAAAACAAATCTCAACCTAAACCCCGAATGCAGGTCAAACGAGGTTCAGGACCTTCTCTGGCCAAAGGAGGTAGAAAAACGGATCGTTCTCACCTGGAAGAAGAGTTAAACCAATTACTGGAAAAAGTCAATCAGGGAGGGTTGGAAAGTCTTTCCCGGAAAGAAAGAGAACGCCTCGAAGAACTTTCCCGGGATCTCGATTAATGTCAATATTATTGTATCTTGCAATACTCAAACAGGCAACTTTTTACAAGTCAAAGCATCATTCAATTGCCTTATATGCCTTTACATCGATCCTTTTTCCTTGTTTTGTTATTGCTGCCTTTACTGGGAAACAGCCAGGGGATTTTTGATTATACCAAAGTTAAAATTCGAGAAAAAAAAGATGCCAAATGGATAAAATTCATTAAGCTGGTAAGTACTTACGGGGAGGGAAATATCTTTTTAAATAATATAAGCAAGGACGCTAAAACGGGAATCCTATGGGACGTATTCCCTGAATCGGCAGGTACGATTACCCTTCATCCAAAGTATAATGATGCCCTTTTTGAAGGTTTTGCTGACCTTGGCCAGGAAAATATAGAGATTCAACTGATTGATTCCATAAAGCCGGTCTGGAAACTGATTACCCCTGGAGATACTGCTTTTTTGGGAAATATGCGTTCAGGAGCCAAACAGGCAACTTTCTCCCAGGCAGAATTATACAAACAAATTGATCCCAGCCCCTTTGGAGACCCAGACTATAACCCTGACAATAAAGTGCCAGTGAGATTGACCACTTTTCAACGGTTAGATCCCGGCTCTTTTAATCTTTCCATTCGCAAAATCGGGAAGATTGATGATTATCCGGCCGAGTTTGAAATTGTCTCTTCTTTGTTGCTTTCGCTATGGATGTTGAGGGAGAAGCGGTGAGGATAAAAAGTAGGTTTAAGACCCTGTTAAGGGTCAAACGTGGGTAGAAATATGGGATCTCCATTCCCTATCCCGATTTGGGCGCCGTTACGGCGCCCAAATCGGGAAGGATAGATAAAATCACTTGATTTCTACCCACGTTTGGCTCTTAACAGAGCCTCTGTTTTCAAAACCTATAACCAGTTCAGAGCACCCCCGAAAATAAATCATTCTAAGATCATTTCTGATTAACAATCACCACATACATTTGCAAAGTAGTTAGCCTTACCCTTGCTAATGGTTCACACTATTATCTAAGTTCTTGTTATCACTTGGCCAGCCATCAGGAAGTTTCCCTGGCTGGTTTTTTTATTACAAACCTTTTAGTAAGTTTTCGGATTACTTACCAATAAAACCCATTATGAAACGCCTTTTTCTACCTTTATTCTTCTTCCTATCCGCTGTTAGCCTTTTTTCTCAGGCACCAAAAATTGTCATCGAAGTGGAGGAAGGAGTAAATCCCTGGAATCATCTTCAGGTAAATAATTCTCCCCAGAGTTTTCAATTTGCCATCGTAACGGATCGGACTGGTGGTTTGAGGCCAGGAATTTTTGCCAGTGCTGTTCCCAAACTCAATCTCCTTCAGCCTGAATTTGTCATGAGTGTAGGCGATTTGATTATGGGATATACAACAGACGAGGCAAGGATTGACCGGGAGTGGGACGAATTCGACGCAATGGTTGACCAACTTCAAATGCCTTTTTTCTACCTTCCCGGCAACCATGATTATATCAATGATGTCATGGCGAAAAAGTGGAAAGAACGCCACGGAAAGGACTATTATCACTTCACTTATCAGGATGTGTTGTTTTTATGTTTGAACTCTGAAGAACTAAAAAGAGGCTCCGGAAAGGGATATATCGATACGCCACAGTATGAATATGTGAAAAAAACACTGGCCGAGAATGCCGACGTCAAATGGACCTTTATTTTCATGCATCAGCCTTTATGGGATCAGGATGATTCTGGAAGATGGGGTGATATTGAAAAACTGTTGGCAGATAGAAAGCACTCGGTTTTTGTCGGACACAGGCATCGCTATGTAAAATATGAGCGAAATAACAGCAAGTATTTTATTCTGGCCACAACAGGAGGAGGTACGCGTTTGAGAGGCCCGGCTTTTGGGGAGTTTGATCATGTTGTGTGGGTAACAATGACTGACGATGGCCCCATTATCGCCAACCTGATGCTGGAAGGAATCTGGGATGAAAATGTGAATACAGAAGAATATATCCAGTTTTCCAATCCATTGATGAATCAGAGACCCTGGGAAATTACTCCGGTTTATGCAGAGACAAAAGGGTTTAAAGAAGGGAAAACCAATGTCAGAATCTCCAATAACAGCGACGTCCCTATGCACGCAAAAATTGACCTGACTTCCAGCGAAAATCTGTGGATTCAGGGAAATGGCTTCGATAAGATCATTAACCCCAATTCCGTAGAAATCTGGGAGGCAGATCTGGCCACCAAAGGAGGAAAAAGGCTCAAAGACCTAAGCCCTGTTTCCCTGGATTTTACCCTGACTTACCGTCCGGAAAACGAGCCAGAACTGGAAATCCGGGGAAAGGAGAAAATAAAACCTATCAGTTTTGAGACGATTGAAAAAACTGCCTTGACACATAATATTGATGGAAATTCTGATGAGTGGTCAGAATTGAGGTTTAATACTTTTACAGAAGAATTTGCTCAGGCTACACCCATTACCCATCGTGGAAAAGAAGATTGTTCAATAGCCTTTGATCTTACCTGGGATGATGCCTTTTTGTACCTGTTCGCCACAGTTACAGATGATCAATTGGAAACCGCACCTGAATTATCATGGAGTGAAAAAGATGCTTTATTTGTTGCAATCGATGCTCGTCCAAAAGAAAAAAGCGTGATGAGTAAAGGAGAAGGAATGATGGTTTTTGGAGTCAGTCCGAACAAAGGGAACCCCATTATGTACGGCGAATCCCGCTACCCGAAAGGCACACAAATCGCAGCGAAACAGACCGCTGAGGGTTATACATTAGAAATGGCCATTCCTGTTGATTATCTGAATAAAACCTATGGATCAGACTGGCAGGAAATCCGCCTTGATATTTTTGCTAATGATAATGACTATCAGGGCAAACATATCTCGCAGATTTTCTGGAAACCGGATTGGAGAAGTGACGAGAATATTATGGGATCCGGGATGTTTAGGAGGGAATGAGCCTTAATTCTTAACCATTTTCCGCACTAATTCTTCCCCTCCATTAAAAATCCGAAAAAAATAAACCCCTGAAGCAGAGATCCAGTGCCCGGTATTCACCTGGTAGGTTTTTTCAGAAGAATTTGCATCAAAGTCTGCCCGAAAAAGTAACTGACCCTGAAGGTCAAATACTTCCATAAAAGCACCCTCGAATACTTCCTCAAAATAGACTTTGACATAGTCTTCAAAGGGATTGGGGAATATTTCGATGGGCTTTTTGGGTGGAAAGGTCACCAACCGATAAGGAGAATAATCAAACCATTTTTCAGGTCCTGAGACTTTGATCCTGTAAAAATTCAGCCCATTCACTGGAGCAAAATCTTCAAAATGAAATTGAGTCTGACCACTACTCATGTTAATATTCCCTATATCACGGAAACTGGACAGGTTTTCGCTGTGTTGGACAGAAAAAGAAAGCCCTGGTTTGTATTCATTGATTTTCCAGGTTAATAGATTTGATTGTTCTTTACTATCAACCTGAAAATTCTCTATTCTCACATAAGGACTATCACAATAGGGGTAAATATTCACCGAATCCATTGTTTTCAGACCATGGGGGTCCGTAACTGTGAGTTGGATATGATACCAGAAAGTTTCCCCGTTACATCCTTCAGGAGATAACAAAACTTCCGAAACAGAATTGAAATCCGCTGGCTCGGGATGGACGTGGGTATTGTGATGATGGAAAACCTCCCACTTATAATTCATTTCACCAGGGTTGCTTTCAACGTCGGAAACGTCTGCTTCCAAAGGGAGCAAGGTTGAACCTGACACCGGATAATGATCTCCATCTTCGACAGAGGTAATTTTTACTGTAGGCGGAGTATTATTCAGGGAAATAATTAATTCTTCTGTGTCAGACGCGCCGGCCGAATCGGTAATGATTAATTGCACGGTAAATGAAAAAGGATTCTCATCAGGTGCTGTAAATTCATGCGATGGCGCAGGCAAAGAACTCGTATCCCCGTCTCCAAAATTCCAAAGAAAATCAATTTTCCCTCCTTCCGGGTCATAAGATCCACTGGCGTCAAAGTCAACTGTTAAAGGTGAAGTCCCATATTTGACTGAGGTATTCACTTTGGCAATGGGCGGTAAATTTCCTCCATAACATATTTTTCGCACCTCAAAATGAGGGTGATAGGTTACGTAATACAGACATTCATCCATAGGATTCATTTCCAGGTGAATAATCCTCGAAGCCTGCGTGGTAAGCGGAGAAATGGTTTCTAACTGATAGCTACTGTCAAAACGCATTTTCCGAATCCAGCCGCTCATATCAGCTCCCAGAAACTGATTGCGATAAGAAGCGGGAAATTTGGTACCTGAATAAAAAACACCTGAAATGCTGCAATAACCTGTAAACGTATCACTTTTTACAGGACTATTGGAGGCGCTGATATCATAAAAAATTCCGTTCCCCGATGAATCAAACCCTGGGATATGAGTGCCTTGTTCTTCGGTATTCCAGGAAGCATTGCTCCAGGTAAGCACAGGTCTGCGATGAACAAAAGCAGGAATATGACTGGGTATCGAGGTCGTATTCATGCAGGGATTGGGGAAAAAGGGATTATGAGCCTTGGTCGCAGGAAGGAGCAAATCTTTGAAGTAGAAAAAAGGTTGTTCGCATCCATGATCAATGGTATAGCGGGGATTGGCAGCATCCTTATTTTCCACTTTTTCCCAGAAATATTGCCAGCGCGATTTCATTCCTTCGTAAAGTGGCCAGCCAAAGTTGATTGCTGCTCCATCTGCAATGTTTAATTCTTCCCAATAAGCCCATCCGACATCCCCGATAAAAATCACACCCGGATCGCCATCGGCGGGATTATGGCTTCCCGACTGAGGTTTGACACGTATCCGGTAAGGATTTCTCAATCCTAAAACCCATACTTTTGACCGGGGAGCATCTGGGGCGGTTGAATCAAAAAAAGGATTGGATGGCAACCCCAAACCCGTTTCCGGATCGATTCTGAGGATTTTTCCATTGAGGCAGTCAATCAACTGTGCTCGGAAGGCACCAATATCTTCCTTGGGCTT
>JAGQVA010000938.1 GCA_020438265.1 Bacteroidota bacterium | reverse complement strand
TGAGTTACTCCAAAAATATGAAATCCTTTCAAAATTCTGTCATCAATAGACAAGATAAAAGATATCAACATGAAACTCACAATCCTCCTCCATTAGCAAATCCCCCATTTCCTCCTTAGCTTTGCGCCCATGTTAAGCGAACAGGGATCAAAAAACTTCGGAGCCTATCTCGACCGCACGCTCCGGGTCGTCAGGCTGGACTTATTCCGGCGATTTAAGGAAATCGGGGTGGACATCACGCCTGAACAATGGATTATCATTTCCAGCCTTTACAAAAAAAATGGCCAGTCGCAAAGCGACCTGGGAGCCCTGAGCTTTAAAAATGCCCCAACGATTTCCCGCATTATTGATCTCTTGTGCGAGAAAGGACTTACAGTCAGAGAACGGTTTGATGGAGAAAAACGGCGTTACAAAGTTGTCCTGACCGAAAAGGGAGTCGAAATGGTTGAACAAATATTACCCGAAATCCTGATTTCCCGGGAAGAAGGCTGGGAAGGTTTGTCGGATGAAGACTACAATCATTTTATGCGAATTCTCAATCAGATTTTTGAGAATCTGAAGGCGAAGAATTAGTTTTTGAAGGAATATTCACCCGAAAAATTGCATCTAACGATTAAACGGTTTGACTAAAAAATAGTCAATTCTATGAAAAAATTTGTGGCAATCATGTATTTTACCACATAGCCACACTAGCTATTTTGCATAGGAAGAAACACATAGAATAGGAAGAGAGCGCTTCGAATGACTTCCTATGTTTTCTTTATATTACCTATGTGCATTTCCTTAGAAGCTATTGTGGCTATGTGGTGAAATATTGGTTCTCTCAACAAACATTGTCAAAGAACCAGGCCAGATAGCCCCTTAAATCAGCATTTTCAGGATGAAACAACAAATACTACTACCTATTTATACCCTCCTGGTGATTATTTTCCCATCTTTTTTAATGGCTCAGTCCAGTGAGGGCACCGACTTTTGGCTGGCGTTTATGGAACATCGAAACGTAAATGCCAATACCAAAATGGTCATGATTACTTCCAAGGAAAATACTTCAGGGACAGTTTCCATGCCGGGAAAAGGTTGGGCTACAAACTTTGAAGTCAACGCCAATGAGGTAAAACTCATTCAACTCCCCGGTTACGCAGAAACCATTGGCAGTGAAAAATACGACAATACAGGAATTCATGTAACAGCCCAACATACCGTTTCGGTTTACGCCCATCAGTTTGCCAATTTGAGATCAGAAGCTGCGCTGATCTTGCCTACACCTTCTTTGGGAAAAGAATATCTGGTGATGAGTTATTATGGATTTGATGGGGTAAATGGAGGTGAATGGTATCCTTCAGAATTTATCATCATAGGCGTGGAGGATGAAACACAGCTTACAATTACTCCTACGGATCAGACGTATGGAGGGAAAACAGCCGGAACTCCTTTTACCATAACACTCGATCAAGGGGAAACTTATCAGGTTCAGGCGAGACAAGGTTTGCTGGGAGATTTAACCGGTACAGAAGTAATTGGCGATAAAAATTTTGCGATTTTCGGAGGGGTTAGATGGACGCAGGTACCCCGAAATTGTATGGCTATGGACAATCTTTACGAACAGATGTATCCGGTTGATACCTGGGGGAAAAGTTTTATTACCGTTCCCAGTGAAGGAGTTGCGAATGATATTTTCCGGATTATGGCTTCGGAGGACAATACGACCATTTATCAGGATGGAAATGTGTACACAACCCTGGATAGAGGCGAATTTGTAGAAAAACAAATTTCCGGCGTCGCTACATCCATCAAAGCTGACAAACCTATTCTGGTAGCTAAATTTAACACGGGAAACTCATGTAATGGAATGAATACGGGGAATGGAGACCCTTCTATGGTTTTTCTCAACTCAGTCGAACAAACCAAGGATTCTATTACGCTCTATTCTTCTGCCTTTGAGAATATTGCGTTAAACTATATCGATATTGTTGTCAGGTCAGATGATACTTCCAGCGTGTATGTAGATGGGAACAAAGTTTCAGGTTCTTCCTTCGAGGTGGTGGCAGGAAATACAGACTATGCCTTTGCACAATTAAGGGTTGGGGCAGGAACTCATAACTTGCATAATACGGGTTGTGGAATGATTGCTACGGCTTATGGATATGGTCGTTATGAGTCCTATTCTTACTCTGGAGGAGCGAATTTCAAGAAAATCAACCTGAATCCTATCCCCGAAGGAGGCTGCCTGAATGATACCCTGTTTTTCACCACGGGCCTGCCATTAGGGAAAGCAATGGCGGAGTGGGATTTTGGGGATGGTTTTTATTCCAACCAATTAGAACCTGCACATATTTACACAGAATTGGGGAAATATCAGGTGAGATTGGTGGTGTTTGATTTATGTTTAAAAACAACGGATACCATTTACCAGGATCTTTTGATTACCCTGAGGGATACGGTTATGGGAGGCGATGACTTTGAAGTGTGTACAGGTATTCCGGTTCAGCTTTC
>JAGQVA010000937.1 GCA_020438265.1 Bacteroidota bacterium | reverse complement strand
AGAGATAATTAGCTTTATTCCGCAAAATCAGTTCAAAGATTTTTTCATAAAACTGATGATTGAATCCTCCGAAGGTTTCCTCTGCCCAATTTCTCAGCGCAGGAGCTTCATCATTGAGAAAAATACCCCGGTATTTCACTGATGGAGTATTGGAAACATACCTTTCCTTTTTGATAAACAGCTCTTTGCTCTTTTTGACAGACACATCTGCCCACCAGTACCAGGGCGAAACGCCCATTTCCTTTGAAATGGTAAACACCCCATAAGCGGCTCCGCGTTTGTCGCTTCCCGCAATGACCAGCGCCTCTTTCACGCCAGGGAAGGGATTCTTAACCGTTTGAATGATAAACCGCTCCCATTGACCGCGAATGGCATCTGCTTTTAGTTTTTTATTGGCAATTAATTGATCAATTATGGGACTTTTTCCAATTGTGCCTATAATGATGACAGGGCCATTTGCCTGCTCTTTTGAGGTGGAAACTGAAGGTTTCTTTCCCGTTACCTTTTCAATATCAGAAGCCAGGAATTCAGATGATTTTTGAATGAGCACATAATCTGAAGCATCGTACAAGATGCTGGCTGTGGCATCCCCTTCCACAATCGGGAAATATTGTTTTTTGTTTGAGACTTGATTGGTCACCTGGATTTGAGCGTATGCCAGGGAGGGGATAATGAGTAGAAGTAGTAATAACTTTTTCATGCTTTTGAGGATTATAAAAGCATTTTAAGAAGATTATCGATTGTTTTCAAGTAAGTTATGGTTTTTTGACTATTAGGGTTTGTAGGGAGAAGAGATTTGGGTATTATAACCGATTTTCCTGAGAGAGAAGGTAATTAGGCTGATATTACTTTCTTTGCAAAATACACCGTTAATCCACTGTCCACCAAGATTCCCAACCCAAACAGGAGCAATACACTCTCAAAAGTGGGAATCCAAAAACCAAGCAAATACAATAAATAAGCTCCCAAATAAACAGTTCCGTTCGTGAGCAAGGATTGATATGCGAGGTATTGTGTTTTTCCTAATCCATAAAACAGACTATCAATAACGAGGTTGAACCCGAGTAAAATATAGGGTATGAGTAAGTAGTTAACAGAAGTATTTGCAAAAGCCAGAACTTCTGGATCACTACTAAAAAGTGCGAGCCAACTTGACTTAAATGCCCAGATCAAACCCCAGCAAAGAACAATCCCTCCAGTTAAAGTCATAGCTATGGTGAGCAATTGACGTATTCTATCTTTATCACCTACATGATTCCCAATTTGAACCTTTGTTGCTTCACTGATTACGAGGATAGGAACCAGAGCAAACGACCAGAATAGGTGCATAGAAAGGTAGTATCCTCCCAATTCATTTGCTCCTAATTCATTAATCAGTTTGAGGATCAGAAACCAGTACGCCAAGTTTTTAGCCAGACTCTCTAGTCCGATACCCAATCCAACATTTCTAAAGAGTTTAATGTCCCGAAACCAGGGAGATTTGAAAAAAGTAAAGAGAGGGGTTTGTAAGGATTGAATTAATAACACCAACCCCAAAAGGAAAATCATACATTCCACTAGCAAAGTAGAGTATGCTGCTCCTATGATTCCCAGATTCAAGGAGAATGAATATCCTCCAAAGAACAGACTGTCCAATACGATCATGAATACTGCTTTGATACAGATGATCATGAGCAATACTTTCTTTCGGCTCAGGGATTCGATCACAATCCAGATACCCAGACTTAATGCACTTGCCCCGGCACTCCAAATTTTAATACTCAGGTATTCTTGAGTAAGTTGGTGGATATTTGATTCAGCTCCACTTAATTCTACAAAGGAGGGTAAAAACCATAAAAACAAAACAATAGCCAACCCTTGCAGAGAAATCAACAGTACAAAGGCAGTCTTCAGCCTTGAAATGATAACTTCTTTTTTCTGGTTAATCTGGCTGCCAATGAAAAAGAACAGTGGCAATACAGTAGCCTCCTGAGTGATCTCAAACAAAACTTGCACGAACTGCCATTGAGAAGCAATCGCAAGACCTGACAAACTGGGCATTTTATTTCCGATTAGGTATAACTGATAGGATTGATAAATAGCCGGTAGAATAGAATATAGTAGAATCAATCCAGTGAGTCTCCAATCCCAATTATTCAGATTGTGTTTTAGATATTTCATTGTTACAAGATACAAGTTGAGCCGGAAGAAGGTTGGACTTCCTCACAATAGTGGACATTAAGATAAGCGAAGTAGTTGTTATCTTTAACTACTAATATCTTATCAGATGTCAAAATTACGGAAAAAGTACACCAAAGCAGAAAAGTTGGAAATCGTCAAGCAAAGTTTAGAAGAAGATACGCAAGTAACTGAGCTGGCCGAACGTTTCGGTATTTCAGCTAATACGATTTATAACTGGCGGAGTAAGTACTATCAGGAACAAGGAATCCAGCCCAGCGGTCAGGGAGTTAAACAGATGAGTGAATCGGAGCGAGAAATTGCCCGATTGAAAAA
>JAGQVA010000936.1 GCA_020438265.1 Bacteroidota bacterium | reverse complement strand
AGCTGATTCCTTTTTCAATGATTTCCAGAGCTTCATCTTCCTTTTCAAGCGCATTCAAGCACAACACCAGAAAACTCATGGCACTTCCCATGGCATCTGTTTGTAAAGCGGCGTTTAGTTCTGCGATCCCGGCCATAGCCAGATCTTTTTTTCCCAGAGCAGCATAAGCCAGCGTCATTCCTCCCAGACGAGATAAATCTCCGGGAACATCAACTGGAAAAGCTTCACAATACGCCAGAGATTCTTCTACTTTTCCCATCAATAACAGCGCCTGACCACGATAGACTCGCGGAAAATAAAGATCTGGCTTGAGACCCAGGCTTTTGTCAAAATGAATGATAGCAGTTTCATAATCTTCTTCCAGATAAAACAAAAATCCCTTCATGTGGTGATTCATGGGGTTGAAGGGATCTAATTGAATGGCTTTATCCATATAGGTATGAGCCGCTTTGTATTTTCCCTCTACCGAAAGGAAATTGGCCATCGTCAGATAAATGGCATCTGAAGGCCGCAGATCAATGGCTTTGAGAATATGGCGATACCCTGCTTCAAAGTCCCATTTTTCCCACCAGGCAATCCAGGCCATGTTTAGCTGAACTTCCGGCAAATTCTCTCCCAGTTCAATCGCCTTTTCGAGGTAAGGCCTGGCAGCAGCAAATGCCTCAGCAGCAGGCAATTGCCCCATTGTTCCCAGATAAGCATAGCCCTGATTGATTCCCAGATAAGGCAGCGGAAAATTGGGCTGACGGGCAATAATTTCTTTCAGAATGGCGATTCCTTTCTCTATACTTGGCAGATCCAGCTTCAGCAAATGATATCTTGCTTCCAGATATTTTTGGTAAATCTCGACAGGAATATCCGGCGTTTCCACCAGATGATCATCAATGTCCAGATGACCGACATGTTCTCTCAATTTATCTGCAATCAACAAACTGATCTCGTCCTGGACCTCAAAAAGATTGTCCATTGAGCGGTCGAAGGTTTCTGACCAGAAGTGATAATCATCCTCCACATCGATGAGCTGAGCAGTGATTCGCATCATTTTGCCAGCCAAACGAACACTTCCTTCAAGAATTGTCGAAACGTTTAATTCCTGACCAATCTGAGGGATGGGAATATGTTTATCCTTAAAATGAAACGACGACGTCCTTGAGGTAACCTTCAGCTCCTTAATTTTAGCCAGAGCATTGATAATCTCTTCTGTCATTCCATCGCTGAAATATTCGTTCTCTTTACTGGAACTCATGTTCATAAAAGGAAGAACTGCGATGGTTTTGGATGGTCTTCTTACATTCACAAAATTACCGTTTCTGGCAATTTACAAAGAATCAACCAATCATGACGAATGAGTGCTATCCTTAAAAGTGAAAAAGGACTCCCAAATTACCAGCAACATAATGCATTTGCTGTCTTACTGGCTCATCAGCAACCGGAGTGATATCTCTTCTGGCCAGAAATCGGGCCTCCAGGGAGAAGTTTTCATGGAATTGGTAAGAAAAGCCGCCACCGCCAATGAGAGAAATAATCAGAGGATTAAAATTTGCCTGTAAGTCATCTTCAAATATAGCGACCCCATTTTCAGAGACAAAAACCGAACGGAGCTGTTCTGCAACGCTAATATTTACTTGTGGACCGAGGAAGAAGAATCCTCTTAATTTACCAGTATTGGTATAGGCTTTCACTAGCAGAGGGATATTTACGTGATAAAATAAATCGAACATGCTCAATTCCCCACTCATAGGAGAAGCAGGAGGAGGAAACCCCGGGATACTCGAACCTGTAAGTGTATCTACTTGCACCCTTTCTACAAGACCCAGACGACTAAATTGAACACCACTTTCAAGCCAAAAATGATCATTTAATTTTCGACCAATCACAAGACCACCATTCTGTCCGATGATGGGAACTTCACTTTCATTGCGAAAAGAAACGACAAGCGCAGCAATCTCGTTTTGAGGATCTAAAGTCCGGTAAGAAGATCCAGCGCCCAGTTGAATTCCGAAATACCATTCACTTGTTTCATTTTGTGCATATCCTAAAGTGAATAAAAAGAAGGGAAGGAATATAAAGTTTTTCATGGTAAATTTTTGTACAATAAAAGCATCAAAATCTGAATTTACAATACCGAAAATTTACCCTGTAGAAACGCGATTAATCGCGCCTCTACAAGAATCACAATAATTTCCTTTGAAAACGTCTTCCCGGATTAAAGCTCACAAATTCGCAATTCATTTCATCCGCAATTTCGCGTGCTTCCTGATAGGCTTTTTCTTTGTCCCGTCTGCGGCAGATCAAAACTTTGTCAAAATGGTTTTTATCAGCAAAATACACTTCAAAATCAACCTGAGAGGTATGAGTTGTAGCTCCATGATCCCCATGTGTCCCAAATCCAAAAACTCTTTTTTTGCGCAAAACGATCACATCCTTAAACTCATCCAGAGATTCCCATCTACCAGCTTTCAGAAAGAGTATCGAGGTATAAACTTTGATTTTT
>JAGQVA010000935.1 GCA_020438265.1 Bacteroidota bacterium | reverse complement strand
TTGGTTTAATAGCTCAGGAAGTAGAGCCGATTATGCCAAATATCGTGATTAATGAAGATATCGATGTGAATCCAGAGACCATGGAAATTGAAAGAAAACCTTCTGAATACAAAACGATGAATTATATGGATCTTATCCCTGTACTGATCAAAGCCATCCAGGATCAACAGGAATACATCCAAAAACTGGAACAAAGAATCGAAAATCTGGAAAATAAAAATTAATCAAATCATGAGAGTCATTTTATTAACCATACTGACATCGTGGTTTGTCATTCCTTTCCTTCAGGCGCAAAGTCTTGACCGGTTTGTGATCGGTACGACCGGAGGTTTTGGCACCAATTCCACGAATGAAGTTGAATTTACAGTAGGTGAACTCATCACCACAACCATTACAGGAGGAAATTTCACCCTTAACCAGGGTTTCCAACAATCAAATCCTCCTTATAATACCGGCTTAGAACCCGAAGCGGTAAATGTTAGTTATCTCCTTTACCCCAATCCAACTACAGGGATGACTACTTTGGAGCTGGAAAGTCCCAAACAGGTTGATGTAAATATCGAGATTTGGGATGCGAGAGGGCGCAGTACGTATTTGCCTGCACAGACTCATTCTTTTACAGGAAAAAAAGTGATTCAACTGGATCTCGCCTCTGTTTCACAGGGAATTTACATGTTGAGATTTAGTGATCAGAAGGGGACGTTTCTAAAGACTTTGCGGATTGAGAAGCGGTAAATAATGTAAATACAAAACAAAAATAAGAGCCATCTCAAATATTGGGATGGCTCAATTTATTTGAAATAAGTGTATGGATTCTATGAAATTATACAACACTTATTAATCCTTTTCAGGCAAACTTCACATTTTCAAGCGTAAATTGAAATTCAGTGGAACTTGGTCCAGAACCTCCTCCTGTAATAATAATATCGGCACTTTGTATTCCCAGCAGAGATATTTCTGTGTTAATGTTGGAAAGAATTGCGGAATTCATGATTTCTCCTTCTTCGACTTGTGAAACTGCACCAATGAAAATCGTTGGCTTAAATTCAAAAGTTGCTTTCTGTTCAGGAGCAATTGAGGTTTTCATGGCAAGTACTTTATCATCTCGATAGCAAAGGGCATTCATTGATCCTTCGGGAAGGCTATTTTTTACATCTATTTCCCGAGGTCCTGCAGCCTCTCCCTTTTGTGCTAATTGATCGCCAGAGGGGTTCCTCAACATTTGATACATTAATCCATATTTTGCATCCAAGGGAAAGGTATAATTACCCCAGGAATCAGACGCTGCCACCTGAAGATTATCAGAATAGGTAAAGGGATGATATTCTCCCACATCCAGATTTTGAATTACTCTCCACGCAACCGCTAACTCTTCAAAAGTAGTCGAAACATTTTTTTGAAAAATCACATAAGATGTGTTGTTAACATCATTAGAACGATTGATTAATCTCAGGTTGATTACATTGCTCATAATACTGGTTATTTTTGATATAAACAGAGAAAGCCAATACCGGCTACGGTGGATGAAAGGGAAAGCCAAACTTCAATTTAGGAGATTTTTCCAATTATTGAAAGAAAATAATAAGGAGAGCCAGATAAAAAAGCTCCCCCCGGTGTATCCGAGGGGAGGATTCAATCAAATCATTCAACAATTCAACAATCACCACACACATCATCTATCTCAGCAAAATCTCATCGGTATCAGTTGGAATCAGGTGCAAATAAACAGCACCTTCCATCATGTTCTCACCTGCATAAGGAGAGTTGATAAGGAAAAAATCATTGCCAATTGCGGAAGCGGAGCCATAGCGGGGATTGTCATCAGTCAATGAGTTCAAAAGAGCCCAGCTATCGCCTACGCTACGATAAATAAATACGTGATTACTCGCACTAATCAGAAGATTTTTTCCATCCGGGGAGAGGTTTATTGAGGAGGCAAAACTAAAGGTTTCACCTGCATTGGGATTCTCAATCTCCTCAGTCAGGTCCCACTTATTTTCATTCCAGTTAAAAATGACAACTTCATCATAAGCTCCTGCTACCAGGGTATTCCCTCTGACAGCCAATGAGGTTCCAAGGTTTTCGATTTTTGCATTGCCATTGATTGACTGAATCATATTCCATTGGTTGTTTTCACCTTTTTCATATATATAAAGTGCACCTACAGTGCTTCGGCGAAGGTCTTTACCGGGAGCGCCTACAATAGCCATATTATCTCCAAGCAAAGCCACAGAGGCACCAAATTCGTAGCCAGGTCTTGCATCAGAAGCCAACGGTGTAGCAATCCATTTTCCATTTTCCAATGTATAAATAACTGCTTCTCCGGTTTTTGAGTTGGTTGAAGGTGCACCTACCAGAATGGTATTTCCTGATGAAGCCAATGCATGACCAAATCGGGAATCAGCAATGGGGATGGGGGCTCTCAAAACTGCATCTACTTTCCACTTTCCTTCAAAAAACGTAAACACTTCTACCAGACCTACATTTTTTTTTTTTTTTTT
>JAGQVA010000934.1 GCA_020438265.1 Bacteroidota bacterium | reverse complement strand
GGATGATAGCCTGGCTTACGTGCGCAGTTCTCCCATATATCATGCAGAAGGGCTGAAAGGTGCTTTATTGATCTGTCATGGTATGATCGACACCAATGTCCATTTTCAGGACGTAGTTCGCCTGAATCAAAGGCTTATTGAATTAGGAAAAGAAAACTGGCAGGTAGCCATGTATCCGATGGAAGGCCATGGATTTACTGAAGCCAGCAGTTGGACAGATGAATACCGGCGGATATTGGAGTTGTTTGAGGAGAATTTGAAATAAGCCTACCCATACTATCAACCCTTAATAGCCTGACAAAAAATATTTGTCAGGCTATTTCTTTTTCTGGTGGTTACCTTTTTTTCGCTATGGGATCTTATCATGTGCGAAAGATTTATGCTACATCAAAACGAAAACAGGCTTCGCGGAAAGCAGGGAAAAAGTTCCCCATTACCGCTAGTAGTGAGCGCGGGAGTGCCCTTATGGGTGCTCCCAATTATAAACCGTAAAGAAATGGCTTAGAGGTAAGCAACAGGGGCTGTCCCTTCGGGGGCGCCTCTGGTGAATAATGGAATGGATTACTTCTTAAAAGTCAAAAACAGGGAGTGTTCTTTTCAACAAAATGACATTTTTTAAACATTCTGATATCATGAAACATTCAACCCTTATCCCCAAATTGCATTTACTCATTTTTACATCTCTCATCTATGCTCTTTTCTTCTTACCGCAGATCCTTATCGCCCAGATGCATATTGGCTCCCTTTCCCTGGTCACTCAAGCTCAGGTAGATGCTTTTTCCTACACTGAAGTCACGGGAAATCTTTCAATTTTCGGTGCTGACATTGCAGATGTAACCGCTCTTTCTTCTCTCAAGATTGTCGGAGGAGATCTGTACATCGGCCATAATCCACTCCTGACAAATCTTGATGGGTTAAGAAATCTGGAATCAGTCGGAGGGAAAATACTGATTGAAATCAATCCTTTACTTACCAGTTCCTGCGGGCTTTATAAATTATTTGCATCAGGATTTTCCAATCAATACACAGCCATCAGCAATGGCTTGACGGTAGGTCCGGTGCAGATCCTGACTGCAGGTCCCTGTCATTGTATGACAAGTTTTGTCCTTACTTCCCAGGCAGAAGTAGATGCGTTTGATTGCCCTTTTATTTCTGGTAATCTGACGATTGAAGGCCCCGATATTGCGAATCTCGATGCATTGAGTGGTTTTTCAAAAGTGGGAGGAAGATTTTTTCTCAAAAACAATCCCCTGCTTCTGAATGTCAATGGTCTTTCCGGTCTTCATCATGTTGGAAATTGGTTTCTGATTCGGGATAATCCTTTATTGGCGAATTTGAGCGGGCTGTCGAGCCTTGATTCTGTGAGCGGAATATTTCAACTTGACAATAATGATGCACTTCTCAATCTGGATGGTTTATCCAACCTAACCTCTGTACGCTCTCTTGAAATTTATAGACATGACCTTCTGGAAAGGATCGATGGGCTATCCTCTCTTTCTGATATTGAGTATGATATTTACATTGATAGTAATCTTGCATTAGAGAATATTGATGGGTTGGAGAATATTACCTCAATAGGAGGTGGAGTAGATATTTCTGACCACCCATCTCTCAAAAATGTGGATGGTCTTTCGTCTCTCGTCATGACAGGAGATTTCATTGCTCTTGAGTATAATCATAACCTGGAAAATATAAATGGGTTAAGTTCTGTAGAAATTGTCAGGGGCGGATTATCTGTAGTTGACAATGCCTTATTAGTTAATATTCATGGGCTTCGTTCCCTTAAAAGAGTGGAAGGAGGAAGTTTGATTATCAGGCAGAATGCTCTGCTCGAAAATATTAATGGCTTGTTTAATCTTGAGTATATTGAGCAAAATATTGATATAAAAGACAATGCCTTACTTACCGACCTTGACGGTTTGGCAGGAGTAGATAATATTGATAAAAACATCATTATTACCAATAATTCTTCTCTGAGCAGATTTTGTGGGTTATCCCTGCTCTTAACTTCTGGTAATTTTTCCGGAAGTTATACACTCAGTGGAAATCTTGTCAATCCAACGATTGCAGATATTATCAGTGATGGTTCCTGTTCAGGATTTACCCTTGTCAATGCACTATCAGATCAGGATATTGGTCCTCTCAATGATGGCGATGTCATCGACCTTGCCACTCTCCCGACCAACCAGTTAAATATTCGGGCAAATCTGGATTACCCAGATGTAGTCAGCGTGCGGTTTGGTTTTCAGAATACGGCTAATTACCGTATCGAAAACATACTTCCCTACGCTCTCCACGGCGATACAAATGGTGATTATCATGCCTACACCTATACTCCCGGAAGTTATAAAGTTTCTGCAACCCCTTCTGATCGTCGCAATGGAAAAGGAAACAGAGGCCCTAAGCAGACGATTAACTTTACCATCATTGACTCCAATGCAGGAGCCAGAATGGAATCTGATAATCTTACAGCAACTATTTACCCCAATCCTGCACAAAACAAGCTCA
>JAGQVA010000933.1 GCA_020438265.1 Bacteroidota bacterium | reverse complement strand
TACCGAACCTGCTCTTGAATTCAGCTAAGGAATTAATTCTGAATATCTCTCTGATAGAATCTATTCATACCACAGAAGAAGTGGTAATTGGGGCGAAACAAAATAAAACCGAAGTCATCAATGAAATGGCCATGATAAGTTCCCGGTCATTTTCCGTTGAAGAAACCAAAAGATATGCAGGTGCGATTGACGATCCCGCAAGAATGGTTTCTGCATTTGCCGGAGTAAACGGGAACGCTGAAGGGAATAATGATATCGTTGTAAGGGGAAATTCTCCAAGGGGAATCCTCTGGAGGCTCGAAGGCGTTGAAATTCCCAATCCAAACCATTTTGCCAGTGAGGGTGCTACTGGAGGCCCTATTAATGCACTCAACAGCAATATGCTGGGCAATTCAGATTTTTTCACTGGCGCATTTGCTCCAGAATATGGCAATGCGTTTTCAGGCGTTTTTGACATGCATTTGCGAAATGGAAATAATGAACAAAGAGAATATTCCGCTTCTTTGAGTGTACTGGGGACTGACCTCACTGTTGAAGGGCCATTCAAAAAGGGATATGCAGGCTCTTATCTGGCCAATTATCGTTATTCAACCCTGGCATTGATCGACAATTTGGGAATTTTGGATTTTAATGGAATTCCCAAATACCAGGATGCATCCTATAAAATCAACTTACCCGTTGGGAAGACACATTTTATTTCACTCTTTGGTATGGGAGGGCTCAGCAATATCCTTCAGGAAAGCACTGACCCCGAAAACGAAGATAGAATTCTCTGGAAAGCCGATGCAGGGGCTAAATTAGGAGTTGGAGGCCTGTCTCACATGTGGCTGATAAATGATCAGATGTATTTAAAAACCACAGTATCGGCAGCAGGAACTCAAACAAGGTCAGACTACGATGCCAGAATAGACGGGGGCGAATTGGTAGACTTTGCGGATGAAGAATTGAACCGCCTTACTCTGAGAATTGCCAGTACTTTTAACTATAAAGTGAATGCAAGGCACAAACTTCGCACGGGTCTGATATTAAGTCGGCAGAATTTTAATCTGAAGGCAGATTCATATAATATTCTTTCTCAACAAGTTGAAAGAGATTTGGCTGAAGATGGCTACGCAAATATGCTCCAGGGATTTGCCAGTTGGAATTATAGAGTCAGTCAGAATTTATCAATGGTTGGAGGATTTCATTTCTTACATTCCTTTATCACGGATCATAGTTCTATCGAACCCAGACTCGCGTTAAAATGGGATATCGCTGATAATCAATCTATTACTATCGGAACGGGTATTCATAGCAGGGCAGAAAGTGTTGCTTTATATCTAAGTCGCCAACTTCAGTCTGATGGAACTTTCCTTCAACCAAACCAAAATCTTGATTTTATGAAAGCCGCTCATTATGTACTAGGCTACAATTTGATGCTGAATTCTCATACCCGGTTGAAGCTGGAAGGATATTATCAACATCTGTATAATGTGCCTGTGGAAGATCAAACTGATGGGACGTGGTCTATTCTCAATAATTCTGCTGGATATATCAACCGAAACCTGATCAATGAAGGAACCGGAAGAAATTATGGTGTAGAACTCACTTTTGAAAGGTTATTCCACCAGGGATTTTATTATATGAGTACTATTTCTCTCTATAAATCGCTTTACACAGCATTGGATGGAGTAGAAAGAGAATCAACTTATGATGGAAATTATGTCGCTAACTTTCTGGGAGGAAAAGAATTCAGATTTGGAAAAGTCGAAAAAAACCGGGTGTTTTTTGTGAAATCAAAAATAGCGCTCATTGGTGGACAAAGATATACACCTATTGACCTGGAAGCTTCCCGAAATGCAGGAACCACTATCGAAGACGAAAAAAATCCTTTCTCTGTAAAAGGTGATGATATCTTTAAAGCAGATCTGGCTTTGGGAATTCGCAGAAACAGAAAAAAGATTACTACCGAGTTTAAAATTGATATCCAGAATATTTCCAATAATAAGGCAGTAGTTACGCAGTATTATGAGCACACTACAGGAGAAATCGAAACCAGCACTCAGCTTTCTATTTTACCCGTGATTAGTTACAAGATTAGTTTTTAGGGATGGATTCTGATTGCTCAGTTTTATTCCCCATGTATCCTTCATAATCCCCTCATTGCTAAATAGAGGATGTTATGTATAAGGTTGATGTTTAGTTTTAAATAATTAAACATCAACCTTTTGTATTATGAAAAAGCTACTTTTCATTCTCACGCTATCAATTTTGTCCTTTTCTCCGGGTTATTCTTCCCAAATGATATCAACGTCAACTGATCAAACCCTTGTTGTTGAAAAAGGAGCGGTAAAAAAAATAAAAAAAAAGGTGTAAGTTTTTAAAAAAAAAAAAATTCACTAAAAAAATAATATAAAAAATAAAAATAAAATAAAAAAATTTACAAAAAAATTAAAAATAATAAAAATAAAAAAAAAAAATATATAAAATAAAAAAACAAAAATAAAAAAAAAATAAAATATCTATATTT
>JAGQVA010000932.1 GCA_020438265.1 Bacteroidota bacterium | reverse complement strand
GAAAATACGTCAATGGCAACGCTGGTACCAAATTCAAGCTGCATGGAGAAAGGAATACTGAAGATCATCATGTAAAATAATGGCTGGTAATTATAGATGACCTGCATTCCCACTACCAGCATAACCGGCACCGCATACAGCGGCCATATATGAAGCCGGAGCGCCATGCCGATAGAGCCCAGAACCGCGATTGCGATACCGGCCAGGGCGAGAAGGCGCCAGGTCTTCATTGGTATTTTTGCCAGTAGTTGTTCTACCATATTTTAATATTCAACACTGAGACACGGAGGCACAGAGGTCTTGTTTTACTTATTCTCCGTGTCTCTGTGCCTCCGTGTTTTAATTTTCTTCAACTTCCGCTTTCTCTTTATTATCAAGACTCTCCGTAATCTTATCCACCAAAACAGCTCCCATCAGACACACCAACGATGCCACCAGCACCGTAGCCACCAAAATTACCCACCGCACAGGACGAGCCTTTTTGTCAGCAGGCTGAGCCTCTTCCGGCCAGAGTACGGTTGTATAATCGCTGGTATTCATCATAGAAAGGTATTCCACTTTTTCGCGGGCATCTTTTAAGTCCCGGGATAAATACTGACAAATTTCCTTGAGTGCGAGTACCTGGTCCAGTCCTTCGGCAAAAGTTTCTGTATTAACGGTAGCTCCACCGCTTTTGGAAGTCAGGGATTTAACCTTTGCTCTAACAACACTCACTTCATCTAAAGCCGTCTTTGCCTGACCGGAATTTTTTCCGAAAGCACTACTTACAATATTATAGCGCGTGCGAAGAGCAGCAAGCTCTGATTCGGCAATCGCCACTTGTTCCACCAAAGCCTGGGTCTGATACTCTGTGTTAAAAATATTATAGCGTTGTCTTACACGGCGGGCACTGTCTGTGTATAGCGCCAATTGGGTTTCCAGGTGTTTGTATCCATCCTGATACATTTGAAGAATTGAACCCTTATTCTGATTGAGCATATCTTTATTGATCTCATCCACTTTACGGGCTATCATATTCACAATATCTGCTGCTCTTTGGGGATCAACATCATGTGCTTCGATCAGGAGACCATTTCCGGAAATCCTCACGGTACTCACCATTCCATCGTAATTGCGAAGGACATAAAATTTGGGCGAAGCGTCATTTTCTTTATCAATTCCATAGGGTTTCCAGAGATTCAGCGAATCAATGACAAACATTTTTACCCTTTCGGAATTGGCGATATTATCGAGTTTTTCCACCTCTTTGGATTCACCATACAGGAAGAGAATCGGTTCGTCGTGAAAAAGATTGATGACATCATAACGCTCCGGGCTGGTAGGATAAATCACCGTACTCGCCTTATATTCAGGAGGATAGATAAAAGGCATGGTCAGGATAAAAGCCATTACAGCGGCAAATCCTACCACACCACCGATATACAGCAGGTATTTCTGAACTACTTTAAAGAGATAAAGCAGATTAAAAACATTTTCCTGGGTTTCTTTGGCCATGTGTTTCAATTTTTGGCAAATTTAGGAATAAGTCGTTTCTATTCAAGGATAAAAAAATCTCTTATGATTTGATCCGAAATTAACCAGCCTTCAGGTGTGGGCCTGAAAACATTATTTTCCTGCGTCAAATTACCCTCATTAAGGTGATGATCAATGACACTCTGATACAATTTTTGCCAACCCCTAATAAATGTTTTTTCGATATATTCAGTATCAATTCCTTCCTTTTTCCGAATATGAGTCATGATATATTCGTGGTATAAATCTTTGATAGTAAGGGTTTCAGATTCAGTAATGGCCGTTTGGTTTTGGCTAATGGCTGTCAGGTATTTTTGATTATTGGCTATATTCCAGCTTCTTTCCTTTCCATCAAAAGAATGGGCCGAAGGACCTAAACCCAGGTAAGGAATTCCTTTCCAATAGGAAGAATTATGTTGGGAATGAAATCCTGGCCGGGCGTAATTAGATAATTCGTAATGATCAAAACCCTGCGTAGCCAAAAACTCATGGGCAAATAAAAACTGCTTTTCATACAGCGAATCATCCGGAATTTGTGTGGTTCCATTTTTCACCTGATGATTCAAAAACGTTTTTTCTTCCACTGTCAAAGCGTAAAGAGAAAGATGATTCACTTCCAGATCAATCATCTGGCGAAGATTGGCTTCCCATTCCTCCTGAGACAAATGAGGTAAACCAAAGATCAGGTCAGCAGAAATATTATTGATTCCAACCTCACGAGCACTTTTGATACATTGAATGGCTTCCTCACGATTATGCGAACGATTCATCCATTGCAAATCCCGGTCGAAAAAGGATTGGATTCCGATGCTTAGGCGGTTAACGCCAGCATTTTTCAGAATTTCGAGTTTTTCGGGAGAAAGATCATCAGGATTGGCTTCGAGCGTAATTTCTGCTTTCGGATTAATAGAGAAATATTGGTGTAGAGTAGAAAAAATTTGGTCTAATTCTTCTTCAGATAAAACGCTTGGTGTTCCTCCGCCAAAGTAAATTGTGTCAATGAGTTG
>JAGQVA010000931.1 GCA_020438265.1 Bacteroidota bacterium | reverse complement strand
TATGCTTGAGAGATATACCTGGAATCTGAATGAATCTGCTACAACGGAAATTGACTTGTCAAGGCTTTCGCCGGGGTTGTATTTTTATTCTGTGGTGAATAAGGGGAAAATCAAGGGGGGGACGATTGTGAAGGCGCCTTAGGGGATTTATGAAACTGGTATCGGAGCGATTTGATATTAGGCTCGGACCTGGGAAAGTCCGAGTACTGTGGCAACCGGGGCTGGTGTGTTTTGACACAGATTACGTGTCGAGGTAGATCTCCAGCAGCCCTTCGGGCAGATGGGTGTGGATCAAAGACTTGTCTTTGTCTGCCTGGATTACGATATCGTCTGTTACTGGAATCAGGACTTCTTTGTCCTGATAATCCATGACCATAATGTCATGAGCCGGGCCAGAGATAAACTCTTTGACTTTTCCCAACTGTCCCAGTTGTTTGTCAATGACATCGAAACCAATGACGTCGAAATAGTAGAAATGCCCTTCCGGAAGTTCAGGAAGGTTTTCGAGAGGGTAAAATATCGTGCTTCCCACCAGGGCTTCCCCCTGGTCCCGATATTGGAATCCTTTAAAGGTAATATGAGCCATTTTATCGGTTTTCACCTGTAAGCTTTTCACCTCAATGGCTTGTAAAGGGCTGTCTTTTTTAGATAAATATAAGGTTTTTACCTTCCGGTATTCATCAATATCATGGACATCAAATACCGCTTTAACCTCTCCGTTAAGTCCGTGGGCTTTGGCGATATAACCCAACTCTACACAATCTTCTTTTTTCATGATTCAAAAAAGGCCATCTCCAGCGAACTAAAGATGGCCATTTCTTTTAAGATAAAATAGATTATTCTTCTGTCTTCTCTTCTTCTGCAGAAGCATCGTCAGCCGGAGTTTCCTCCACAGCTGTTTCTTCTGCTACAGGAGCTTCCTCTACAGCAGTTTCCTCAACTACAGGAGCTTCTTCTTCTGCCGGAGCTTCTGGTTCCGGAGCTGGAGCAACTGGTTTTGGTTTTTCAGAAACTGGCACCTCTTCTAATGGATTTCCGTGAATATCACAGGAAACCATTTTTTTCTTCTTCTTAGCCTTTTTGGCTTCCCACCATTTGCTGAAAATTTTGTCTGCTTCTTCTTCAGATTTTCCCTGCTTGAAGAGGGCAAATTTCACGGTAACTCCTGCATGTCTGAGAATAGACTTTACAGTATTGGTTGGTTGAGCACCTACTTTCAGCCATTTCAAAGCAGCTTCGTGATCAACATAGATCTTAGCTGGTTGAGTAACAGGATCATAGGTTCCAATTTTCTCAATGTACCTTCCATCACGAGGAGAACGTGAGTCAGAGGCAACAATCGCATAATGAACTGCTTGTTTTCTACCCTGACGTTTCAATCTTAATTTTACTGGCATATAACCACAAATTTTATGTGTGAAAAAATGAGTTGCAAAGTTAGCCTTTTATACCAAGAATCCAAAACGTTTATCGACTAAGTAAGCCTGCGTCAATGATAAATTCACTGCCTGTGATAAACCGGGCTTTTTCTGAGGCCAGATAAACCACCGCATCGGCCACATCTTCCGGTTCAATCCAGGGAACGGGCAATAAATTTCCAGCGGAAGCTTCAGCAATTTCCTGAGGGGTTTTTCCTTCCATTTCGGCCAGTCCGTCGTTCATGGGGGTATTGACTCCGGTCGGGTGAATAGAAACGACCCGGATATTATAGGGAGCCAGTTCCAGCGCCCAGGTTTTTGTCAGCCCGGTAAGTCCCCATTTGGAAGCAGCATAATGGCCCAATCTTCGCATTCCCCGCAATCCTCCTACAGAAGAATTATTAATGATCACACCGGATTTTTGTTTCATCATTTGGGGAATGACCCTTCTTGCCACCATCCAGGGACCTTTAAGGTTGATATCAATCATGGTGTCCCATTCTGCTTCTGAGAGTTCGTGAGCCAGTCCGTATCCACAGATTCCGGCGTTATTAAAGAGAATGTCTATTTGCCCCCATTCTCTGATAATTTTCTCTACACCGGGTAAGATATCTTCATCCTTCCGCACATCAGCTATGATCGGTAAGAACTTCACTCCCAAAGCGTTACATTCTTTCCCCAATGAAGAAAGATCGTCCTCACTGCCCATACTGTATGAGGGATAAGATAAGGGTTTGGCAATGTCCAGTGCAGCAATATGCACACCTTCCCTGGCCAGTGCGACAGCCGTTGCCCTACCCTGTCCGTGAGCCGCTCCGGTAATCAATGCGACTTTATTTTTCAATTGATGATCCATAATTTGGTCTTTTTTGACGGTAATTTGCTGCCAATTTCTATTTTTGAGGTTAACTTGACAAAAATTACGACCTAATTAACAACTACTACTTATGACCTTAGCTACAATTGACTGGGCGATTATTGCAGCCTTTTTCGCCGTTTCTCTGGCCATTGGATTATGGTTTTCCAAACAAGCCGGCTCCAGCGTATCCGAATTTTTCCTTTCCGGAAGAAATATGCCCTGGTGGCTTTTGGGTGTTTCTA
>JAGQVA010000930.1 GCA_020438265.1 Bacteroidota bacterium | reverse complement strand
GAAAAACCCAAAGTTACCAATATTGTGACCATGCACTATAAAGGTTATCTCCTGGACGGAACTGTTTTTGAGTCGTCTTATGACTCTGGAAAACCTCTGAGATACCAATTGGGAGGACTTATCGAGGGCTGGAGACAGGGAGTTCCTTTGATAGGCAGAGGTGGAAAAGCAACTTTGTACATTCCATCGGGTCTGGCTTACGGGCCACGAGGTTCTGGTCCTACAATTGGCCCCAATACCCCTCTGATTTTTGACGTTGAGTTGCTCGACTTCCAATAATGATAAAATATGGGCAAGGTTGTTCACCTCGTTTTATTCATTTCTTGCCTTTCTCTGTTATGGTCATGTCAGCCTGAGCTGGAAAGAAAAGGTATTCCCGTTTGGGCTGGTTTGACTATTGATTCCAATTGCCGGATTCAGGAAGTTTCTCCCCAAACGGAAATTGTCAAGCACATGGGATTAACAGGGATTTCCGTTGAAATCCCTCTGGAAGTGAATCCCCGGGAAATCAGCGGCAGTTTTAAGTATTATGAAAACCATCCGCTGGATACCCTTATTCTCTCGCTTCAGCAAGCAGTTTTGCCTTATACCCTTTCCTTTGATTTGCGAAATCCCAGACAAGCTCCCTTACAAAGTGTGGATTGGAAAAAGCAGTTTACTGAAATTTCCGGTTTGCTATTACGGACAGGAAATTACCCTCCTTCAACCATCATCTTTATGGGCGAACTGGTCAATCCGGCGCTTCCCCCTACCCTTTTGAGAGATTTTGTAAGTCAAATCCAATCCAATTTTCAGCCTTTTCAGGGAGAAATTGTTTATGCATATTTTCCCGAAGTGTTTGAAGACAGTATTGATCTTGAGACTCCGGATATCATTGGAATTCGTTATCACCAATCTCCTGACGAATCGCTCATTCCTTTCTACAGGAAAACCAACCAGATGATCAGCCAAAAACTCATCCAATGGCAAAAACCGGGAATGATCGTTCAGTCTAATCTTTTGGGAGAAGAAAAAGTCAAACAGTTCAGATACCAACTCCGCTACTGGGACGAAAAAGCAGATATTCGGGGAATGATTTTAAATAGCTTATATTGCAGGCTGTCTCTGACGGAAAACGAGTCATTTTTTGCCCTGGGTGAAGATGCTGCTTTCCAGAAATACCTCAAACAATATCTTAACTAGCTTTGGAAAAACGGCTGTTTCAAAAAATCCTGATTATCCGCTTTAGTTCAATTGGCGATATTGTTTTGACTACATCTGTTGTCCGAAATCTCAGAAAAGCCTATCCCAACGCTGAAATCCACTTTTTAACCAAGAAACATTTTACCCAATTATTAGCAGCCAACCCCTATATCGATCAGATTCACGGGTTTGATGGAGATCTTAAAGCAACGATTCAGGAGTTCCGCAAAGTGGGTTTTGACCTGATTGTAGACCTTCATAAAAATTTGCGCAGCGCCAGGGTTAAATGGGCACTTGGGGGAAAGAAGATCAGTTTTAATAAAAAAAACTGGGAGAAATTCTGGTTGGTTCGCCGCAAAAAAATCAATGGAAAGATTGGACATATTGTTGATCGGTATGAAGACTCTTTGGCTGAATTGGGAATACAAGCCGACGGGCAAGGGCTTGACTTTTTTCTCCCAAAGGAAGCGGAAAGTCAAGCAGCTGAAATTCTTCAAAATCAAGGCTTTTCTAACCATCAAAAAGCGCTCGCCGTTGTTCTCGGAGCAACTTATTATACAAAAAGATGGCTGCCTCAGCATTTCATTGATACCTTAAACTATCTTAAAGTTCCCGTGATTCTTCTTGGAGGAAATGATTCCCGTGAAGAAGCCGACATGATTATAAATAAAGTTCAGGTACCCATCCTTGATGCAGTAGGCAAATATAATATTCCCGTAGCTGCCGCTTTAATGAAATCCTGCACCGCAGTTTTGACCCATGATACCGGTTTTATGCATATTGCTGCGGCTTTTAAAATGAAAGTTTTTTCCCTGTGGGGAAGTACTGTACCGGAATTCGGCATGACGCCCTATCTGACAGAACATTTTATTTTGGAAAATAAGGATGTAAATTGTCGTCCATGTTCTAAATTAGGACATCATACATGCCCATTAGGGCATTTTGATTGTATGAACAAGCTAAAGCCTGAAGTTGTGGTTAAGACGATCCAGGCTCATCTACCTTAATTGAAAAGACTTATTATGGACCAGCATTCTGCTTTTTTCACCAATGACGCCATTGTTTTAGGGATTTTATTAATTATTCTGGCACTGGTTTTTGTTACTTCAGCGAGCGAACACCGGTTTTGGAAAGGATTTTACACCATTTTTCCACCGCTACTGATTTGTTATTTTTTGCCAGGAATTTTGAATACAGCAGGGCTGATTTCGGGAGAGGAATCCAATCTGTATTTTGTCGCTTCAAGGTATTTGCTTCCCGCCAGTTTGGTCCTTTTATGTCTGAGTATTGATCTGAAAGGAATTTTTAATTTGGGAAGCAAGGCGCTGATTATGTTTT
>JAGQVA010000929.1 GCA_020438265.1 Bacteroidota bacterium | reverse complement strand
ATATTGGAGAACCCTTGCAGGCGTGGAGACCTTTGCAGGAAGGGAATCCGCACTATAATTATTACTCAAATAATCCTCAGTATCACGCCTACCAGCATCCGGAAATCCCGAGTTATGAAACCATTATCCAGGCACGGGACAACTGGCTGGCCAACAATCCGAAGCTGACAATAATTGGGGCTCACATGGGCAGCATGTCTCATGATGTGGATATGGTAGCAGAGCGACTTGATAAATATCCCAATTTTTATGTAGAACCTGCAGCCAGATTTGGAGATCTTGCCGGACAGGATTCTGAAAAAGTACGTGCTTTTATGATTAAATATCAGGACAGAATTATGTATGGAACCGATTTGAGCACTTCTGGACTGGCGGCAGACGAAACGCCCGAACAGACCGAAAATCGCCGAAAGTTTATTGAAAGGCTCATTGAACTGCACTGGGAATATTTTAGTGGAGTCGATTCGCTTTATTACGATAGTCCTATGATTTCCTTTCCGGTACAAACCAGAAGCCTGAATCTTTCCAATGATGTTTTGCGGAAAATATACGCGCAAAATGCAGAGCGCATATTGGGAATTTGATGAAATACGGAAAGTCCTGTGGAATATGGAATCCACGCTAAAAACCTGTATCTTTGCGGCGCCAAAAGAAAATACTTAGCAATTTAAAGATACATGAATCTATCAGGGAAGGTAAGGACCATACTACAACTTAATAGCAACGCCACTCCTTACAAGAAGGGACTAAGAATTTATCAGAAAGGACTGGTAGAACTCGAAGATTTGGAGTTGGGAATGTGTCAGGCTCGTTTTCTGGTGGAAAGCGAATCTCATTATAATGCTTACGAAGTAGAAATATATAACTTTGATGAGCCCATTAGTTTTTCTTCCTCCTGCACCTGTCCTTACGATATTGAGCCTGTTTGTAAACATGCGTTTGCTGCGTTACAGGCACTTGTCGAAGAACTGGAGTATATCGAACTCACACAACAGGTAAGAAGCATTATTTCTGGAACACCTGCTGAAAATCTCACCCCTGATAAATCCTCCAACCGTGAAGATTTTTCCTATCCCATACCCATCTTCAGATTGCAGGCTTATGCATCCATTGGCCGGGGAGGGATCTGGCCAATCCAGAATATGGCCAATTATATCCAGGATTTTAAACTGGAAGGAAATTCAGTTAGCGGAAAAGTTTCGGATTATTCCAAAATGCATACGCCCAGGGTTACCCTGGAGGAGAATCGATACCTCAAGTGCGATTGCACCTGCTCTGATGTGAGCAAACCACTGTGCAAACATGGATATGCCCTGGTGTATAGTATGGCCAACCAGATGAAATGTCCTGAGGATGCGCTCTTTCCTTTGCGTAACCACGACGATAAAATTGCTGAAAAACTGGCTGAATACGGATTTACCCTGGAAGACAAATGGCAAGATTTTTTTGATATAGAAATTTATTTCCACAGCGTTGAATTGATCCCCAAAGATCCCGGGCTTTCCAAAATCGCTGCTTTTTCAGACTGGAAGAATGAAATTTCCTTCTACATTGATTCCAATCATGAAATTGATCCTGAAGCATTTAGAGCAACCCGGTCAGACTATGGGATTTTGTGGAATTACGACCATAAAGGTTCTGCACATATTTTCCTGAATCTTTTGACTGGAAAAAGAAAGAAAAATGGTGAGCTGGGGGCTCCTTTGCGCATTCATTCTTCTCAGGATATGAATGAGGATGAATTAAGTAAAGACCAGTTGGAAATCATTGATTTACTGCGAAGGGCAAAGGTCGCACACAAAGTCTATGATTATTCTCATTGGGGCTATTCATCCCGAAATCAGGATGTGGAAATAGAGGACTTGATAGCCCATTTTAATCGAATCAATGAGGTCTATGATCAATTATTGGTAGAAGAGCATTATTTTTCTGTTGAACCTCAAAACAGAAATACGGTTGCCTCCAGACATACGAGAAAGATTTTTCCACAGGCTGGCCGGCTTTCTCTTCAGTTTGAATTTAGAAAAGGCCCCAATCATTTTCTCCTCAAACCGCTGGTAACGATAGATGAGGTAGTTATCCCCTTACATAAACTGGAAGCTATCGACTATGGGGTCTATTTGTTGTCGGACAATCTGTATCTGTTGGATAAAAAAAGTGCCCGGGTTGCAATGTTTTTTCTGAATAAAAAAGCATACAGGATTCGACATGAAGACCTTGAGCCTTTTGCAGAGCAATTTCTCCTTCCGCTCATGGAGCAATTTCCCATCAATATGGTTGGGGATCACCTCAAAATCGAGGAACGTGAAGGAATTATTGGTAGAAAACTGTATTTGAAAGAAGTGGAAGAATACCTTCTTTTTATCCCCAGTATTACCTATGAAATCGCCAAAGGAGTTACCAGAGAGGTTTATTTTGATGGGGGGAATAGCCTTTCTTATAAAGACAAAGACGGACAACTGTATTCTATTTCCAGAAATCAGGAAGAAGAAAAAGAGGTCTGGGAGAAACTGGTGGCCCT
>JAGQVA010000091.1 GCA_020438265.1 Bacteroidota bacterium | reverse complement strand
TAAAAGAAGGGCGGGATTTTAGTCAGGAAAATTCGCTGGATGCACGTATCGGGACAATTGTCAACCGGGCCTTTCTTGATCGTTTTAAGATTGAAAACCCTATTGGCGCCAAACTACCCGGGCCGTTTTCCGAGTTCCAAATCATTGGGGTAGTTGATAATTTTCATTTTGCTTCCCTGAGAGATGAAATCAGTCCCTTGGCAATGGTTCTGAATCCTTTAGACTTATTACAAAAAGCACCGGATCTGAGTTTTGGCTCCTCCCCTACTCCGAAAATATCCATTCGTTTTCAAACCAAAGATTTGCCAGCACTGGTTGAAAAAATAGAAAATACCTGGCTGGGGATTGCCTCTGACCAGACATTTAGCTTTAGTTTCGTCGACGAAGCCCTTCAACAACAATACACCCAGGAAAAACGAATGCGTTCGATTTTATCTACTGCTTCATTTTTGGCTATTTTCATTGCGTGTATGGGGCTTTTTGGAATTGTAACCCTGAATGTAAACAACCGAACCAAAGAAATTGGTGTCAGAAAAGTACTGGGAGCGACGACCGAAAATATCGTTTTCATGCTGATCAAAGGTTTTACAAAACTGACCATGTTTGCTTTTGTCATAGCGATTCCAGTGGTCTGGATACTCATGGATGACTGGCTTAGTACCTTCTCCTACAAAATATCCATTGGACCAAAAGTATTTATCATTACCGGTTTGACAATTCTGCTTCTGACCTGGATAACCGTCAGTTTTCAGTCCATTCAGGCAGCTTTGGAGAATCCTGTAAATGCAATTAAAGATGAATAAAATATGGCTTTTGGCCCTTGGCCTTTGGCGGTTGGCTTTTAAATTCCGCTAAAGGCTAAAGGCCAAAGGCTAATAGCTAAAGGCCAATAGCCAATTAATTACGAAATATCATTACCTTTAAAAAAATATCAATCCATTATGATCAGACTTTCTAATATATCCATGTTTTACAAGGCAGGACTTCAGAAAACCTATGTCCTGAGAAACATTAATCTGGAAATTAAAGAAGGAGAATTTGTTACCATTATGGGGCCCAGTGGAGCGGGAAAATCAACCATGCTCAATATTCTGGGTATGTTAGAAAAACCTTCTCAGGGAGAATATTATTTCATGGATATGGCTACCCATAAACTGAATGAGCGCAAAAAGTCTGAGATTCATAAACACCACATCGGTTTTGTTTTTCAGGCTTATCACCTGATTGATGAACTGACAGTTTATGAAAACATAGAGACGCCTCTTTTATACAAAAAGATTAAATCCAGTGAGCGCAAAAGTATGGTGGCAGAAATTCTGGACCGCTTTCAGATTGTTGCCAAGAAGGACTTGTTTCCTCATCAGTTATCTGGTGGTCAACAGCAGTTGGTAGGCGTCGCCAGAGCGATTATCAGCAAACCGGACCTGCTTCTTGCGGATGAACCAACGGGAAATCTCCATACCAAACAGGGAGAGGAAATTATGGATTTATTTAAATCACTCAATGATGAAGGGATTACCATTGTCCAGGTTACTCACTCGGAGAAAAATGCTCAGTTTGGCAATCGGATTATTAACCTTTCTGACGGATGGGTGGACTCGGATGAGCCTACGGCCAGAGTAATGGAAAAGGGATAAAGAAAAATTGTTCAATAAAAAAGAGGCCACTTTTCGGAGTGGCCTCTTTTTTATTGAGTTTTCAGTTCTACTCATCGTCCCAGCCTCCACAGGAAGCTTTCATATAAGCAATTGCGGTTTCTCGTTCTGCTCCTTCAATATCAAAAGTCAGTGCTTTTTTATAATTCTCGCAGGCCAGGGTTTCATCTTCCATTTTTTCTCCCAGTTGTCCTAAATGATAATAAGGCATGGGGTTTAAAACATTGATACTCACAGCCTCCATAAATTTGGCTTTGGCCTGGTCAAAATCACCAGCACGCATGTGAGCGATACCGATTCCGCTAACGGCAGCCGTGCGAATATTCACATTTTCTGTTTTTTCTGCTGCCGTTTCCAGGTCTTTGATTGCTCCGGCATAATCTCCCGTTTCAGATTTATAATAGCCCCGGCTAAAGTAGTTTAATTCTTCGTCAGGCTCACAATTCACCATTCCATCATAATACTCCACCAATTCTTCCGCATTGTCCTCAGCCAATCCAATATCCACCAGGAGAGGGTATACATTGCATTTTTGTTCAGGGTCCAGTTCAATTGTTTTTTTGAAATCTGCCTTTGACTCAGCATATTTTTCTACCTGCGCATAGGTATATCCCCTTTCCAGGTAAAGGGTCGGTACGGTTGCCTTCAGATCAGCATCTTCAATTTTCATTTCCTCGGCAAAAGTGAGCGCCTGCGTAAAATCAGCAATGGCGTCTTCGTATCTTTCCAGGTTAAAATAAACCGTTCCCCTTCCATAATGCGAGTAAAACAAAT
Source organism: Bacteroidota bacterium (assembly GCA_020438265.1). Lineage (GTDB taxonomy): Bacteria > Bacteroidota > Bacteroidia > J057 > J057 > JAGQVA01. The sequence continues at coordinate 8,977 of JAGQVA010000091.1, read as the reverse complement.
AAGAGTAACTATTTTTTGTGGCCTTCTTTTTATTCTTCCGGGGATTCAGACGAAGACTTTCATTAAAGTCAGCCAATGCGTCTTCGTACTCCTTCAGCTGAGATCTCTGGATGCCACGCTTATGCCAAATTTCATGGTTTTCAGGGTCTCCGGAAAGATCATCGGTAAGTTTTTCAATATTCTGCCGAATGACATCCTCATCATTGAGCAACTTAAAAGCAAAAGGTATATTCACCCAAAACATGATTGGTTCTCCGTTCAACATTGCCGGAGAGAAAGTCAACTTGCTCACCTGAGCTTCCACAGCTTCTGCCAGAGGAGGATATAATTTTTTGACAATTGTATGTTTGACGTACTTTCCTTCCTTATCTACCAACACCCTCACGACAACCGTTCCTTCCACATTTTTAGCAATCGCCTCCTCAGGATATCCAATCGCTTTCCTGACTTCAGCCATATTGAGAGGTTTTGGCTCCTGATCCGCAAAAATAAAATCATTTATATCCGGTTCTTTGTCCTGGCTAAAAGCTAATCCTCCGATAAGGACTAAACAAATTGATAAAATAATTCTTCTTAACTCCATATTGTAGCAAATTCCTAATTAAAACATGTTGTAAAGGTAAAACATAAGTTGCATTAAGCAGCTCACAGAGCAAGAGCTTAACAAATTTTTAAGTTTTACCACCCGAAAATCGTAAATTGGCGTTTATGGCAAAAGAAATATTCAGAATCGGCAGTTTTAACCTCCTCAATCTGGTTCTTCCCAATCACCGTTTTTACGGGAGGCAAATCTACAATGAAAAGACCTATCAAAAAAAGATTCGCTGGATTAGTGAGCAATTGGACAAAATGGATTGCCAGTTGATTGGTTTTCAGGAAGTTTTTCACCGGGAAGCGCTGGAAGAAACCCTTAAATTAAGCGAGACTTGTCGAGGCTATCATATTGTTACTGCAAATACAGATGGAGAACTTCCCAGGGTTGCCCTGGCCAGTAAATATGAGATTTTGCATTCGGAAGTCATTACCCGATTTCCTTCGGTTTTGGATATTGAAGGGATCAACATTCCTTTGACTGAATTTTCCCGTCCTGTATTGCGGGCTCAGGTAAAAGTGAACGAGGATCTTGCCATTACTGTATATGTGGTTCACCTCAAATCCAAAAGACCTGTGCTTAAAGATGGAGAATCCCGCAAAAACCCTGTTGATGTAGCCAAAGGGCAGGCACGCGCATTGGTGCGGCGAGGAATAGAAGCAATGGCCCTTCGGGAGATTCTGATGCAGGATTTACAGAATCGAAAAACACCCGTCATTTTGATGGGAGATGTGAATGATACAGGCTCCGCTGTTACCAGTCGAATTGTTTCAGGCGAACCTCCACACCGAAAATATCCTCAGGATGTGAAAAAAGAAATCTGGGATTTATTGCTTTATCACGTCAAGGATATTCAGGCACGACGCAGTTATCAGGATTTTTATTATACCCATATTCACAATGGCCATCATGAAGCGCTCGATCATTTGATGGTCAGTGAAGAGTTTGTTCAGGATAATCCGGATCATGTGGGGCGAATTGGACTGGTTTCTCTATTGAATGATCATCTGGTGGATGAGACAGTTAGTGATAACGGAGTGAATGAATGGCAGTCGGATCATGGCCAAGTTGTGGCTACGGTGGAGTTGCGGTGAGGCGGGGTAGTCGATTGAGGTTAATATTATGAAAATCTGGTAGATTTTGATTTAGGATCGGACTTTAGAAAGTCCGATTACTTGTGTCTGCTGAACAGCTTTTAAATTTACCTTGAATCACTTCAGGAAGCAGGAAAAATGAAATTGCCTGCGACTCGGAAATGGTATACATTTCCAGGGAATGAGTTTTTGGGGACTGATATTATTGAGGGTGGGAGGAAGGTGAAATCTTAGTATATAACCCCGGATTTACACCAGTCAACAATAGTTCCCTCTTTATCAAGTTTAAAAAACCATGCGTCAGTATGATAATTTTTCTTTGTCATATCTACGCGTACGTAGAAAAATCCGTTAATTTCATTCACGCTAAAAACTCTAAGAACGTATCTCGCTTGTCTACTGATATGAATCTTTTTGAGATTTGTAAAGTCCATTTTCTGAGGAGGGTCTAATTCTAAATCCTCTCTTGCATACATGGCATGCCGGATTGATTGATTTTTATCAAAACAATCTTTCATACTAGCAAACCTGCTCAAAGTATTTTCAATTAACCCATTACATTCCAGCCTTTTAACTTTAGGATATTCTTCATAAAAAACCTTATTAAAAAAATGCTCCAGGGCAATTTGTTCATATCGTATCTGTTTTAAAAGACCTGAATTATAGGCTGTTTTTTTTTCAAGAATTAGCTTATCAGATACGACTTTATCTTTTCCTATTTTCCAATAAAGGACTTTCTCATTATAGTTACCGGGATAAAGGTATATATCGTACCTGCCGGGTGTCTCTAGTTCAAAAAAATAAATTTGATACGAAATTGAAAAAATACTAATGCCTCTTCCCTCTTTTCCTTCTGTGAATGAAAAATGACTATCCAGTATAAGAGTGTCGTACAGTGGTAGTTTCTGTTTTAAATGAAAACTGGAAACGGGTTCCTTTTTCATTCCATCATACACATGAAATTCATACGTTGAATCATCCCTCGCTATTTCTTCTTTAAGATAAAATCCAGAATTGGGAACCAAAAACAGGTTTTTTCTGAATTGAACATAGGAGCCAGAAAGATTGGTTGAGCTCATACTTGTTTGCCCTAAAAAATGGAAATAATTGTGAGCAGTATCTATTCTTAGCTCATACCTCACGTGAAAGTCTTTATTTTCATAAAGGTATAATGGATGTAGTGTTTTGTGACAGGAATTAGCGGAAATAACATAAAACCAGATGATAACCTGGAAAGAAATCTTGAGTTTGGTGCGCATATAATGGAGCCTTAATGTTTCTATTTTATTAATGGATCAGATTAAGGAGGTTTCTCCATACATTATTCCTATTCCTAAGGATAAAATAATTGAATCAAGCTTGCAAAAGTTTATTAGAATAAAGCTAATCAGCTCTTTTTTTCCAGTATCCTTCTTTTTTTCGGGTAGGGGCTATAGCAATAATATAAATATGGTTATCGCCTTTATGGACAGCATAAACAATTTTGTAAGGAAAAGTTTTAAGAATGTATCTTCGGAATCGGTCATCCTCGTCTTCAACTTGCCAGGCAAATGGGTTGTCTCTAATAGCCTGGATCGCTTCTTTTATTTTTGTACGATATTGATTAGACTTTCCTCTTTCTTTATACCATTCTATCGCATGTTGGAATTCTTCAAATGCCTCTTCGTGAAGAGAATAACTATACTTCATTAATCTATTTTATCCAGCTCTTTATCAAAAACATCTCCGGGGATAAGTTTGGCCTTTCCGGAAAGGATTTCATCATAGCGCCTGTTGAGGGTTACGAGTAGTTCCTGACTTTCTATTTCCTGAGGATCGGTAGTGTGAAGTCTTATCTGAGCCTGAGCAGCTTCGATAATAACCCACAATTCGGCTAAAGTAAGTTTGGGGAAAGTGGCAACAATATTTTTAGCTTTTTTTGTCATACTATAATTATACGAAAAAATTGGGGATTTGCTTAATTTCCTAATGATCATGCTCACCCATCTCACTCTCATGCTCCTCAATCATTTCTCGCCCCTTAGCCAATAGACCGGCTAATTCTTCCCTCTCCAAATAATCCGACTCACTCAACGCAAACCACCGCTCTTCTCCATACCATGAGGCAATGATTCCGCATTGAGGGGACCAAATACTAAATTGATCGGGGAGTTCTGCGCCTTCGTGACCAAAACCTACCAACAGACACATCTTATAATTATGATTGGAAATCTCAATTTGTTCAGACCCGGCTACGATAAACTCATATCTGTTTACCTCACTTTTATACACAGAATCGCGAGCCAGGATCAGTTGATAATCCTCGATTTTCTGGCGGGAAACGGAGTCCTCTGTATCGATGGTAAATTCAGAAACATAATATTCCCGGTAAGCTTCGTCCCTTTCATAAATATTATACACCTCAAAATGACGGAAACGGGTATCAGTCAAAGGCTCAATTTTCAGGTTAGACTCTTCTTCCAGTTCGATAATTCCCTGATCAGAAGACTGATAATGGTTTTCCGTTTTGCCTTTTAATAATTGGTGGATTTCAGCCAAATGGGGATTATCAGGTAAGTTGACTTTATGCTGAGTCTGGGTACCTGATTTGGTCGAACAGGAAAACATTCCCATTCCTCCCACAAAAATCACTACGACAAGGAAAAAACATCTTTTATTATTCATTCATAGCAAATGGTTGCGAATCGGCATCGATTCTGGATACAGTATATACATGAGGGAGAGTCTCGATCCGGGATATTAACTGGTTCAATTCCTCCGTATTATGCATATACACACTAAAAACGCCTTCAAATAATTTATCTCTGGACTCTATCGTTACCTTGCGGATATTCAGTTTCATTCTCAGGGAAATAATTCGAATCAAATCATTTAACATTCCCTGTTTATCAAGTCCTACCACTTTGATCCCTACCAAAAATGAAACGTCAGACTGACCGTCGGCTTCCCATTTGGCCTTAATAATCCGCGAGCCAAAACTAGACATCAGCGAAATCGCTTCTTCACAGGAGGTCCGATGAATGTCAATGGTATTTTCATTTTCAAAACCCAAAATATCATCACCCGGAATAGGTTTGCAGCATTTGCTCAGTACATATTGATCAAAATCCTTCTCCTTACTAAGGATAAACATATCCGCTTCGGCATTCTCACCAATAATAGCACCCGTTTCCGTACCTTTTTCCTCCACATCCGGCTCACCTGGAATCGTTTTTCCTTCTTTCTTCAAATTGATAAACTCGGGTATTTTTTTTGTATCAATTTTGTGTGAACCAATGGCATAGAAAAAGTCCTCAACCGTGGCCTTTTTAAAATAAGCCAGAATTTCCTTCATATAAGGATGATTCTCATCTATATCATACTGTCGGGCTTTCCAGTAAAAAAGATGTCTTCCCTGCTCTACTTTTTCTCTCCGCTCCTTTCGCAGGGCATGTTTGATCTGATCTTTCGCTTTGGGCGTTTTGATAAATCTCAACCACTCTGCACTGGGTTTTTGCTTTTTGGAAGTCAACACCTCTACATGATCTCCTGGTTTGAGAATATAATCCATCGCTACAACCCGGTTATTTACCTTGGCACCAATGGTAGATTCCCCAATGTCAGTATGAATTTTGTAAGCAAAATCAAGGACCGTTGACTGTGCTGGAAGCCGCATCATTTCCCCCTTAGGAGTAAAGACAAACACATCGTTGGGTTGAAGATTTTCCCTGAATTCTTTCACCGCTTCGAGCGCATCCAGCTGAGGGTTTTCCAGAATTTCCCGAATCTGGGCAATCCATTCAGACAGAAACTCATCATAGGTTCCATCCTCTTTATATTTCCAATGCGCAGCAATTCCCTTTTCAGCTACATCATCCATTCTTTCCGTACGAATTTGCACCTCCACCCATTTGCGGTCCGGCCCAAGAAGAGTTGTATGGAGAGACTCATAGCCATTATCCTTGGGAACCGTAATCCAGTCGCGAAGTCTTTTGGGATTGGGCGTATAAATATCAGATAAAATGGAATACACATTCCAGCAATCACTTTTTTCTTTTCCTTCCCGTGCTTCCAGAATAATTCTTACCGCATACTTATCATAGATTTCGTCGAAAGGGAGATTTTTTCGCTCCATTTTGCGGTAAATCGAATAAATGGATTTAAAGCGATGTTTGACCTTAAACCTGAGATTCTGTCCGGAAAGCGCTTTTTTAATCCCCTTGGTAAACCTGTCAATATTTGCCTGAGCTTCCTCTTTACTTACCTCCAGCTGCTTTTCAATCTTTTCATAGATATTGGGTTGGCTAAACTGAAAAGAAAGGTTTTCCAATTCCGTCTTAATTTCATACAAACCCAAACGATGAGAAAGCGGCGCATAAATATAAAGCGTTTCTGAAGCGATTTTTAGCATCTTTTCAGCCTTCATTGACCCGAGGGTGCGCATATTATGAAGCCTGTCGGCCAGTTTGATCAGGACAACCCGCACATCATTGGAAATGGTAAGCAACACTTTCCGGAAGTTTTCAGCCTGTGCGGAATTCATTTCATCGATAATAACCGAACCCGAAATTTTGGTCAGCCCATCAATAATCTCCATGACCTTCACTCCAAATTCCCGTTTGATATCACTCAACTCAAATTCAGTATCTTCCACCACATCATGCAAAAATGCAGACATGACAGCGACAGGATCTTCCAGTCCCATTTCTGACACCACAATTTTAGCCACAGCAAGCGGATGAAGAATATAGGGTTCGCCTGACTTCCTTTTCACCCCGCTATGAGCGGCCCTGGCATATTCAAATGCCCGGCGAATACGCGCCTTATCAGCACGTGAAGTATTCTTCATTTTGCGGACAATACTCCGGTATGTATTGTCAATTTTGGCCTCATAAGCCTGGTCGGTATTTTGCGTTACTTTCATACGACACTAATTTCTGCAAATATTTTCGTTTGATAAAAAAATATTCTACCTTTGTCGGCTGAAATATGATAATGCGGATGTGGCGGAATTGGTAGACGCGCCAGATTTAGGATCTGGTGCCGCAAGGCGTGGGGGTTCGAGTCCCTTCATCCGCACGAAACAAAAATCTTTTACGTATTTTTGAAGTAATGAATGCTGCTTGTTTCAGGCAGCATTCTTTTTCTAAGAACGCTTAAAATACCAGTAAATTGAATATTACACAAGTATCAACCGGAGATCTAACTGCTTCTATAACGATTCTCCTCGAATCAGCAGACTATAAAGGAAAAGTTAACGAAGAGCTGAAAAAACATGCAAAGAAAGCCAGTATGCCTGGTTTCAGACCCGGGAAAGTTCCAGTGGGGGTAGTCAAAAGAATGGTGGGAAAATCCGTGGTGATTGAAGAAGTTACCAGATCAGTATCTGATCTCCTTTCAGATTATATCAAAGATAATGAAATAAAAATCCTTGGTGATCCATTGCCAAGAGACCGAAAAACGGAGGATGATTTCGATATCAACTGTGATAAAGATATGGAGTTTCTCTTCGATATTGGGCTGGCACCTGAGTTTTCACTCGATTATTCCCTGTCAGCCAAACCTCCGATTTATGAGATTGAAATTGACGAGGCTTTTCTTAACGAAGAGATCAAAAATTACCAGGATCGTTTTGCAGAAGTAACCAATCCGGAAAGTGTAGCTGAGGGCGATGTGATTTACGGTAGATTATATGAGGTGAATGAAGAGGGCGAAGAAGTAGAGGGTGGTTATAGTAAAATGATTGGCATCAATCCTGAAAGAGTAGATAATAAAGATTTATTCAAGTCTTTTTACGGAAAAGAACTGGAGTATACTACTGATTTTGAGTTATTCCAATTGGGTGAAAACAGCAAAAAAATCGCTGATCTGCTTTTTGTTTCTGAAGAAGAGATTGAAAACATCAAAGATAAAAAGTTCAAATTCACTGTTAAGCGGATTAACCGCGTAGAGATGCGTGAGTTAGGAGAAGAACTGTATGAGAAAGTTAGCGGTTCTCTGGGATGGGAGGAAGAAATTAAAAACGAAGAAACCTTTAAAAATAAGCTCTCAGAACATCTGAAAGAAGACATGAAGGAAAGTTCCAACTGGTATTTCCGCAATGAGGCACAAAAGCTGATGCTGGAAAAACATGAAATGACTTTTCCGGATGAATTTCTCAAAAGATGGTTACTGGAGTCAGAGCTGAACCGAAATAATAACGAAAAAAATCAGGCCCTGCCAAGACCTGAAGAAGAAATTAAAGAGCAAATTGAAAAAGAATTCCCTGAATTCCTCAAATCGCTTAAATGGTCGCTGATTGTTGAAAAAATCAATAAAGACAATTCAGAAACTACCGTTGAGCCGGAAGAATTGAGAGAAGGAATTAAGTCTTATCTGTCAGAAAGATATGGAAAAATGGAGGGGCAGACCATTACTGACCAGCAGTTGGAAGAGTTCCTTAACTACACCCTTCAGAACGAAGAGTTGGTCAGAATGCATTACAAACGAATGGCTGACGAAAAATTGTTTGACTACCTGACTAAACAAATTGAAGGTGAGGCAAAAACCATTTCTGCTACCGATTTTACAGAATTGATTAAGCCTAAAGAGGGAGAAGAATAAGTCGGAAGAATGATTCATATTTAGACCTTCCAGGTTTTTGGAACCTGGAAGGTCTTTCCTTTTTAAAGATAATCGTCAGATTACCACGAAAACTTTTGGTGTTTCAGATGTTTATCCAGAAAAACCGTCAGAGGCGTAACCAAAAACAAAGCCCAGATTGGCGCATCAAACACATCAAAAAAAGCGGTCATCATAAACGTAACCAATCCAACCAAAGCAGCCCAGATAATCCTGGCCTTCGGTGCATCAGGCGTCGTTACCGGATCAGTAATCATAAAAAAAGCGAATAAAAGCAGGGTTCCGCTCGTCAGAGAATGTAACAAATGATCCATTGGCCAGCCTTTATAGAGCACATTCTGGATGAATAATAATCCCCCAAAGGAGGCCAGAAACGCAATAGAAGTATCAATTCTTCCAACTTTTAGCAATACAATCAGCCCCGCAGCTCCCATCATAAAAAGCAGAATGACATTACTTCCCCATTGGCCGGGAGAAACCCAGGCATCTCCGGTCAGGAGGATGGTGAGGATAATCCCGAAATTGGCAGGATTAAACAAATGTTTGTCGTTGAATCGAATCAGAAATTTACTGCTAATCGCCAAAACAGAGGCAAAGGCAAGCGTGGCAAATCCATTTGCCTTAAAAAGCAGACAAAGCCCCAGGGCTGTAATGAGTCCACTTTTGATCGAAGAATAATTGCGCGTCGTCA
>JAGQVA010000928.1 GCA_020438265.1 Bacteroidota bacterium | reverse complement strand
CTTTATCTTTTACATAAAACTCGAATACCATTGAAAATTATTTTGAATGATTTCCTGCTTGTGGTTTTTGATAAAGTTGAGATATGCTTCGGCTACGGGAGATAATTTTTTTTTCTTCAACCAGATAAGTCGCCAACTGGAAATCATAGGAAGCCCCTGAGATGGAATGATGTGAAGCTGGCCGTTGGACAGCTCATTTTTTATCCCGATTAATGGGATGATGGAATACCCCAGACCTGCTATTACCGCTTGTTTGACTGCCTCATTGGAAGTGAGCTGCATGCTTTTCCGCTCGGTATGGTGTATACCATAATATTGATCCATGGCCTTGCGGGTCGCAGAACCTTCTTCCCGATAAATGAGGGGCTGGTCTTTGTCCAAAGTTGGAGTATTGCCAATTAAATAGAGTTTGTTTTCAAGAAGGATTTCTTCATAAATATCCATCCCGGTCGGGAGCACCGACACCAGGGCAAAGTCAATTTCGTTATCTTGTAAGCTTTTAAGAACCAGCGTTTTATTAGACACATTTAGCCTCAGATCAATGCCCGGATGTTCTCTTAAAAATCCGCTGAGAAAATAAGGGATAATATACTTTCCTGTAGAAGCAGAGGAAATCCGCAACTTCCCTGCGAGGAGCCCACTATATTCTTTGGTTTTATATTTAATGGCATTCGCTTCATTAAGGATATTTTCAGCGATTTCAGCAATTTCTCTCCCAAAATCTGTAATGTATAATCTTTTCCCTATGAGCTCGGTCAGGGGAATATCAAACTGCATTTGAAAATTTTTCAACTGAATGGAAAGCGCCGGTTGAGTCATGTGCATTTCTTCAGCTGCCCGGGTCACACTTTGCTGCTTCACAACTTCAAGAAAGATCTGTAATTGGTGTAATGTATAATTCATAAAAATAATTTATGTATTTCATTTTAAATATAAATGAAAATATATAATCTTTTTGCCTTTACTTCGCGTTTGAATTACAAAAAATAAAAATATGCAAAAAATAACAGTAGCAAAAGGAGATGGAATCGGACCAGAGATTATGGAAGCCACTCTGAATATTTTGGAAGCCGCCGGAGCCCAAATTGAATGGGAAGAAGTAGAAATTGGTGAGAAGGTGTACCTGGGCGGAAATTCAAGTGGAATTGATCACACGGCCTGGGATTCTATCCGAAGAAATAAAGTATTTTTAAAAGCACCAATCACTACTCCTCAGGGAAAGGGATATAAAAGCCTGAACGTAACCATTCGGAAGTCTTTGGGACTTTATTCCAATGTGAGACCTTGCAATAGTTTTCACCCTTTTATCAAAACCAAACACCCTGATATGGACGTGGTTGTGATTCGTGAAAATGAAGAGGATTTATACGCCGGTATTGAGCACCAGCAGACAGACGAAGTGGTTCAATGCCTCAAACTCATCACCAGACCCGGGTGTGAAAAAATCGTGCGCTACGCCTTTGAATATGCTCGTCTTTACAAGCGCAAAAAAGTCAGTTGTTTTATCAAAGACAATATCATGAAACATACTGATGGGCTTTTCCACCGGGTATTTAAGGAAATCGCGGCTGAATATCCCGATATTAAATCTGATAGCTGGATTGTGGATATTGGAGCTGCCAGACTGGCTGACGAACCCGAATTATTCGATGTAGTAGTCATGCCGAATCTCTACGGTGATGTGATTTCTGATATTACCGCACAGATTTCAGGTTCGGTAGGACTGGCTGGTTCAGCCAATATTGGCGACGAATGCGCCATGTTTGAAGCTATCCATGGTTCAGCTCCTGATATTGCTGGGCAAAATGTCGCGAATCCTTCCGGTTTATTAAGAGGAGCTGTAATGATGTTGAACCATATTGGCCAGACAGATGTGGCGGAAATGATCAATAATGCCTGGTTGTGCACCATTGAAGAGGGCATTCACACCCGCGACATCTATAAAGAAGGTATCAGTAAACACCTGGTGAGTACCAAAGGATTTGCTGAGGCAGTCATTCAGCACCTGGGACAATCTCCGAAAAAGATCAAAGCGGTAGAATTTGCCAGAGACATCAAATTTAATCTGCCTGTATACCAGCGAAGGCAATCTGCCAATAAAGTATTCAAAGGCGTAGATGTTTTTGTTGACTGGAAGGGTAAAAATGCTGACGAATTGGCTGAGAAACTTCAAATCCTCAGTAAGGATATGCAATTGACTATGATTACCAACCGGGGCGTAAAGGTGTGGCCTCATGGGTTCTCTGAAACCTTTTGCACCGATCACTGGCGTTGCAGATATGAAGTGCCTAATGGTCAGAAAGGAGAAAAAATAGCCATTGCTGATCTTCTCGCCAATGCGATTAAGGAAGATATAGATGTAATTAAAACAGAAAACCTATACGAATTTGATGGAGTCAGAGGCTATTCTCTGGGGCAGGGACAATAATAAATTTTTGTCTGTCATTTATCAAAATTACACAGGTCGAAAATCTGATATAACTCGATTTTAGTTCAGATTGTTTTATAAAAATATTTTATAA
>JAGQVA010000927.1 GCA_020438265.1 Bacteroidota bacterium | reverse complement strand
ATGATAAGTACTAATAAAAGCACAAATGTTATAAATGAGAGACGTGCAGTCATTTGCCCTGAGGATCTCAGAATGACACCATAAGGTATGCAAAGCTACTTACCTGACAATGTATAATATTTCTTACTGAACAAACCAAGCATATGAAAAAGGCAATAATCATTCTGGCGCTTGTCTGTGTAAATTTGTTAAGCTCCTGCTATTTATTGTTATATGAACAAACTGAGACATCAGGTAATTCTTCTCCAACATTAAATATCGCGATTCCTACAGGCGGAAATTCATGGGTAATGAATAATGGTAATTATATCCCATCTGACATCATTACCCCAGATGGAGTTCGCAACTGGGGGAATCCTGCTCATACCATACGGACCTTTTTCCACCTGGAAAAACCGGGAAAAATATCCCTGGGGATCAGGGCAAAAGTAAGCGCCGGGGTCTCTAAAATTAAAGTGGTCTTTGGAAATGAATCCAGAAATATTACTCTGGATGGGGATGTTTTAAAAGATACCTTCATTGGAGATTTTCAGGTCGATAAACCTGGATATTATTTCGTAGATATAACAGGGCTTGAAAAGGACGGATTTATTTTCGCGGATGTGAATGATATTTTATTGGGAACGGTCAATACAGGTGAAACAAGGTATATAAAAGATGATTTTTATTTTGCCCGCAGAGGTCCATCCGTACACTTAAATTTTCCTGCTCCTGATGGTGTTAACCAGATCGAATGGTTTTACAGTGAAATCACGATTCCCAAAAATCAGGATGTGATAGGATCTTATTTCATGGCTAATGGATTTGGAGAGGGGTATTTTGGTATACAGGTAAATTCTTCCAGTCAAAGAAAGATACTTTTTTCAGTTTGGAGTCCTTATCAGACTGATAATCCATCTGATATACCCGAAGAGTATAAGATTAAACTATTAAAAAAAGGAAGAGGTGTGACAACGGGTGAGTTTGGTAATGAAGGATCAGGGGGGCAGAGCTATAAAATATACAATTGGAAAACTGATGTTACTTATGGTTTTCTGGTTGGCGCAAAACCAACAGGGAATGGTAGCACAGATTATACCGCCTATTTCTACGATCCCGAAATAAATAACTGGAGTTTAATCGCTCAGTTCAGAAGGCCCAAAACGGATACCTATCTCAGGCATTTATACTCTTTTTTAGAAAATTTCATTCCAGATCAGGGTGTTATTGAAAGAAAAGGTCTATATGAAAACCAGTGGGTTTATGATAAATCGGGCTGGCACGAGCTCACCAAAGTTACTTTTACAGCAGATAATACTGCCAGAAAAGAATATCGCCTTGATTATTCCGGAGGTATGGAAAACAATCGGTTTTATTTAAAAAACTGTGGGTTTTCCAATGATCACGTTTTGATTGATTCCCGATTTGAAAGAGGTAAGTTGGGCAAAAAGCCGAATATCGATTTTTCGTCATTAGAATAAATAAGTATTTGGTCAAGCAAATATCTATAAGTTTTCTTGTATGCACGAAGTGTTCAGAAGGGATTGTAACAAAAATCTATTTACTCCCTTTGGTGTCATTCTGAGCTTTGCGAAGAATCTAAGCACCCAGAGCAAAGCGATGGGGCTAAACGACTAAAAATCAAAGTAGTACGCAAAAAGCTCACTTGCTGCGCTCGTGATGCCTAGATTCTTCGCGAAGCTCAGAATGACATCATAAGGTATATAAAGAAATTTGTGTTATAAAGCATTTAAATGGGAATTGGTTAACTCAACCAATTGACACCAACTACTATCGATGCTAAAGTAATTATACAAATAAAATGATGCAACTAACCCACCCCGTTGTGATACGTGGCAGGTTAGTTATCATGCATCCGAAAAACGCTTCGGAAAGGATTCCTGTCATTGGGAAAATGAATTTGGTCATTGGGAAAATGACCAGGGTTTTGTTTTGCCTGTAAGTCTATATTTGATTTAGAAACAGTTTCTGATTCTGCTTTCCATCATTAGCAACCCATTAAATCTAATATTCATGAAAAAAGTTCCAGGCAACCTGATCCTCCGATTTTGCTTTTTGAATATGCTCCTGAGCCTGTTATTGACTGCGCCCTTATCGCTATCAGCTCAGGTTTATACGGGGGATCTAACCCTTACCAGTCAGGAGGCTGTCGATGCATTTTCCTATACAGAAGTTACGGGATTCCTTTCCATTAAAGGATACTTCATCACAAACTTGAGTGGTCTCTCATCTTTGACTTCTGTGGGGGGAGGGGTGAGAATACCTTACGCCGATGAGCTAACGACTCTCGACGGACTCTCATCCCTGACTTCGGTAGGGGGGCATATCTTCATTAACGATAACGCTGCCCTGACCAGTCTCGATGGCCTCTCATCTCTAAAGTCGGTGAAAGGCAGCTTGCAGATTTACAACAATCCGGTGCTGACGAATCTTGACGACCTTTCATCCCTGACTTCGGTGGGAAAAGATGTGCATATTTCTTCAAATGACAGCCTGACGAATCTCGATGGTCTCTCATCCCTGACTTCTGT
>JAGQVA010000926.1 GCA_020438265.1 Bacteroidota bacterium | reverse complement strand
GCTGCCATGATCGCAGCTCAGATCCCTCCGAGAATGATGCGAAAAGACTTCGGCTTTTTTACATGGAAAAATTACCAGGGCCCAATCTGGAAAAAAATCAAAGGGGAAGCCCTTAAGACAAGAATACAGCCTCAGATTCAGATTGTGGGGTCGGATATATCCGCGAAAAATCTTGAACTCGCTCAAAAGGCTGTTTCCAGTGCCAGGCTGGAAAGTCTCATTTCGCTGGAACATATTTCATTTGAAAAAAAACAACCTCCTCCACCTCCTGGAATCCTGATCATGAACCCTCCTTACGGCGAGCGATTGAACCAGGATAATATTACCCAATTATACCAAACCATTGGTGATACCCTCAAAAAATCTTATGCGGGATATGATGCATGGGTGCTCAGTTCGAATACAAAAGCACTAACGAAAATAGGACTTCGGCCAGATCAAAAGATTTCACTTTATAACGGCGCGTTAAATTGTCGTTTTTTAGGATTTACTATTTACGAAGGAAGTCGGCGAAATCTTTCTTAATGTGTATTTTTGATCAACCTTTGTAAATAAGAATGCAGGGGGAAATGTAAGATTTTGGACAAAAAAGCGCCAAAAACCAAAAATTGCCGATAAGGCGGCAAATGATACCTGACAGAGATTCGCAATATACGATCAGGAATTGGGCCAGAGTTCGTAAATTATCAATCATAAAACTATCTATTGGCCTGATTATTGAAAAAATGGAGAAAATCAGTTTTCATTCTCAGGAATAATAAATTTCTTAACCAGATCTAATTATTGCGTCCCATGCTTACAGCATGTAAGAATTAAAACGAAAAATGCATTATTAGCCATTTGTCAACAGCGTCATTTTAGTAGTCCTAATACACGCTCGCTACTTATGAAATATCTCAAAAAATCTCTTATTCCACTCCTTAGCCTAATTTATCTGGTTCCGACAACCCATGTAATGGCACAATGTATCAAAGGCGATTGTGATACAGGAAAAGGTACTTACTCTTATCCCAATGGAGATTATTACAAAGGTGAATGGAGAAGTGCCAAACGTCATGGTACAGGTATTTACAAGACCGCCTTGGGAGATGAGTACAAAGGCGAATGGAGAAATGATGAGATGCACGGACAGGGGCAATACTCCTATCGCAATGAAGATGTGTATGAAGGTTCTTTCAAAAAAGGAAAAATCTCGGGAGAAGGCACCTATTATTTCAATAATGGCAGCATTTACAAAGGTGAATGGGAAGACGACCAGCATCATGGCAAAGGAACCCTCAGTTATCCCAATGGAACAGAAATCTCAGGGATCTGGACGAACGGTGTAGTGAATGGCCGTGCAAAATATTTTTACGCCAACGGAAACTATTATGAAGGAGAGTTCTCCAATAATCAAAGAAACGGCAAGGGTAAAATGGTCTTTGAGCGGGGAGATGTCTATGTAGGAGATTGGTATATGGGCAAACAGGAAGGATTTGGGAAAATGACTTTTGCATCCAATGTGGTTTATGAGGGAGAATGGCAAGATGGGAAAATGACAGGAGAAGGAGATCTCATCACGGCTGCCGGTTCAAGATACAGAGGAAAATTTCAGAATGGCCGCTATAATGGAAAAGGAATGCTTACCCATAGCAATAGCGATACTTATAACGGAGAGTGGCTGAATGGGAAAAAACATGGAAAGGGAATCTATGTTTACAGTGATGGCAGCAAGTATGAAGGTGAGTGGAATATGGATACCCGCCACGGAACAGGAATGTATATCTACGCTGACGGCACTGTCTATGAGGGAGAATTTCATTCAGGGAAAGTACATGGCCTGGGAAAAATGACGAAGCCTGATGGCGAAGTCTTGGAAGGCAGATTTCTCTATGGCAAATTTGTAAGCAAAGAATCTGTAGACAGAGGATCAGCCCGGGGAATGGATCACGCAGAAGATTCCAAAGAAAAATAGAAACCAATAACGTATTCCATCTATTGGTGAGGCAGGTCCGCGACCTGCCTCTTTTTGTTTAAACAAATCATATCATCAGGGGTTTTTCCTTTCAGAGATTTCCTTTAATTTGGAAAATTACTTTACAATCCAACCCCCATATATGAAACGCTTATTCTATATTCTCGCTGGTTTGGCTTTACTGCTTGGTGTCTGTGGAGCTGGTGGTTATGCATATTTGCAGGGAACTGCTCCTGATTATGATGGAAATCTCAAAATTCATGCGGTCCAACAGCCTGTAGAAGTCATATTCGATCAATATGCCATTCCTCATATATATGCTCAAAATGAAGAAGATGCCTACTTCGCTCTGGGTTATGTCCATGCCAGTGAGCGACTTTTTCAAATGGAAATGATACGTAGGGTTGCTCAGGGCAAACTGGCTGAAATTCTGGGACCCGATCTCCTGAAAACAGATATCATGTTTTTAACCATGGGTTTGCACGATCATGCCGAGGAATCTGCTGAAGCATTTTTCTCTAATACCGATCAACCCTTTCAAAAAGCTGCGCTGGCTTATCTTGCGGGTTTAAACGAGT
>JAGQVA010000925.1 GCA_020438265.1 Bacteroidota bacterium | reverse complement strand
TCCGTTCCTGCTGCCATCATCGCCAAAGCGATCAAAACCCCTCCATTCCCTGGCAGGTATAACCTCAGCCGATCGGTCTGATAATTATGGCCATTCTTCAGATAAACATTGGTAATAATCGGCATCAATAACGCATCCACGGCCTTTTCAGGCATATTGAGTCGGGTGGCGGTCATCGCCGTCATCGGGAAATCCCAGCCCCAGGTGTCATGCCACTGCCAGTCAGTCCAGATTTTATTGAAGGTATTGCGCATGATTTCGCGATCCAGTCCCTGGGTGGCGGGTAACATCCCATACGCTCCCAGTACGCTGGGGTGATCGGTCATATAACGCTCTGTTGTGTAGGAATCCGGTGCGCTTTCAGCAGCGAGGTACAAGCTATCATTATGGGGCAAGGGAGACAATCCGGCCAATACCTGATCCCATTTTTCATTTCTCGCCATTCCGCGTCTTTCTCGCCATTCCTGCGCTTTTTCCAGTCCCCAACGCCAGTAAGCAACTTCGTAAGTAGGGTTAAAGGTGGTCTTGGGGTCAAAACGCTCCTGCGCTGCAATTACTCCCGGGCCTAGAATGTATTTCTCTTTTTCAGTGTCATACCAGGCAAAATCAGCCATGAATGCAGCAGTTTGATCTACTAGTTCTCCGTATTTGTCCAATATTTCCTGATCAGGGTTGGATCGATAAATGAGTTCTGAGAAATAGATAAAATGGGGTTGTTGCCAGATTAAATAAGAACCAACAGAGGAAGCCGTTTCTCCACCCCAGGGATCGGTCATCTTCTGCCAGCGAACACCTTCAAACCCTTGCCTTTGAGCGATTTCTCTGGCGATTTTGTGATTTCTGAGATACCAGTCCATCTGGTTTTCCAGGATTTCGGGACGCCCCCAAAGCGCAAAATGTACCCCATGCCACCAGATCATTTCCATGTGGGGTTTTCCGTACCAGGAATTATAAACCAATCCTGTTTCCTGAGGTGGAGAATAACCGCCGCAATTGATTTTGGTAAGATAGAGTGATAGCAACATTCGCCTTTCTAATTCTTTTGCTCTTTCATCTTCCACATTTCCAAAATCAATTATTCCGCCGGATTTCCAGAATTTTTGAAAGTCTTCCTGCGCCTGATTTCTTAATTCGGCGATTGTCTCTGGTTTGGAGGATTCTTCTTGTTGGTTAAAAAGACAGGAAAAAGACCAGGTTTCTCCTGTTGTTTGGGGCATAATTTTAAAACCGTAATCTGTAGCCTGAGCAGACTGAATTCCTAATGAAGATGATAAATGGGTAAAATAAATGGTTGTATCCAGACTTCGTTTGATTGTCAACTGATTTGGGGCAACATGATTCAGATTCAGCCTCTTAGACTCATTCGGATCGTATAAAGCAGCTTCATCGAGAAATTGATCTGTAGGATAAGGATAACGAATCTGAATCCCCATTCTCCCCTCAGCAACCAACGGGCTATTCACCTGAACGCCCAAAATATCTTCCTGCTGACCAATAAACGAAATGACTTCTACGGGAACTCCTTCCACTTCAAATTTACTTGTAAGTTCTCCCTTCCACATATCAAGGGTCTGATCAATGTTTTGGATTTCTGATAATTTTATCTGACTTCCATCTTTGTTTGTAATCACCCACCCTACTGTCGCCAAATGAATTCGATGAGGATTTTGCCGGATATAATTGGCAGCTTCCCATTCTGGTGTATTAGCTGGCCATTGCCGGGCGTAGGAAACTTGTCTTCCGTGAGATTCCAGCGGTTGAAGGGTTTGTTCAATGCGATAGTCTTTTTCAGTGGGAAAACTGTGCCATCCCCATTCAGACATGGTGCCCAAAGACATCCCCTTTTTATATTCAAGCGGGAAAGTTTGTAAACCGGTAACGTCCATGGTCATAGCAAATCGACCATTACCGAGGCTGAGGGAGTTTAGGGTATCAACTTCCTGTATGTGTACCTGATGGCGATTGACAACCGCTTTTCGGTCAATGGATGTGTGTGTAGGATCAGAAGTCTGGCAACTGAACAGAATGAGTAAACAAAAACCAAAGTAATATCGCAGCATTAGATTTATATTTACCGTAAGTAAAAAGAAAATACCTGCTAAAAAAAACAATCACTCAACCACCTGAAACTTCTCAACAAAAACACCATTCCGGGAATGTACATGAATCAAATAAACGCCCTTACCCAACTGAGGTAAATAAACACGCATTTTCGGGTTTTTTGTCCCGGTTTCAGCCAAAATCTTCTTCCCCGTCAAATCATAAATCACAATTTGTTCAATCATGTGATTGGGGGCAGAAAACTCAATATTCAAATATTGACCTGCCGGAACAGGATAAATCATCAACTGAGAATCTTCCATTTTTTCCTCAACCGAAAGCGCCAAAGAATCACATTCTTCTCCTTTAGCTCCTTCAAGGGATTCCAGCGAAACTGCATTCAAATAGTCGATATTGGCCAATCCATTATTACCGATGGCTTTTAAGGAAATCTGATGTAACCCGGCAGGCGCATCAATAATCGCAGATGAATAATCCCAGGTAGTCC
>JAGQVA010000924.1 GCA_020438265.1 Bacteroidota bacterium | reverse complement strand
TTCTTCTGTGAGCTGCCTTTTTCCATCGGGAGGCATGTGATCATCGTGGTCTTCAGGCAGTAGCAAACGTGAATAAATTTCGCTTTCATCAGGGTTGCCAGCAACAAAAGCAGCACCGCCGTCTCCACCTTCGAGGAGCTTTTCCCTGGTATCCATTCTTAGACCGCCTTTCATCTTATCGGCGTTGTGGCAGCTGTTACACCGACTTTTTAATACAGGATGAATAATATCGGCAAATACATCAGCTTCATCAATATTTTCAATGGGTTGGGGTTCGGATGCTTCCCGAGGAGGTAATCCTGCAATGGACCGAATGGGTTGCGGAGCATATTGAACCAGATAATCAGAACCATGCGTCAACGAGCCGCCGTAATGTCCTCCAAGCGTAAGCATAAAAGCCATAATAGCCATTATGGGAATGTAGGCCTTTTGCAAAGCTGCTTTTTGAAACTGTGGTCGGGTTTTTATCAGCCAGGCAAAGGCAGAAAAGACAGCTACCCCAATGCCCATCCATTTGTGCCAAAAGAGGGTGTTTTCATTATAGCCTCCCCCCTGGGCCAGCATAAGACCCATGATGACTGATATGATTGCAGTGATTGCGCCGATAAGCAGGACGAATGAAGCGGAGGACTTCATTGCCTCATTTTTCGTTTTTCTGCCCATCAGTTCCATCACAAATGCAATGAGTAAAAGGCCAATGGGAAAGTGAACTACCATTGGGTGAAATCGTCCTGCGAATATGAGAAAGTCTTGCATAGGGGGGGAGTAATTTTTTTAAACCAATATATCCTTCACCACATGGCCATGTACATCTGTCAGCCGGAAATCTCTTCCCTGAAACCGGAAGGTCAATTTTTCATGATCAATTCCCATCTGATGTAAAATCGTTGCCTGAAGATCGTGTACATGAACCCTTTCTTTGATTCCAAAATAACCAAACTCATCTGTTTCACCATAAGTCAATCCGGGTTTTACACCTCCACCAGCCATCCACATAGTAAAAGCATCTCCATGATGATCACGGCCATTATAAGGAGCAACTTTTCCGCCTCGATTTTCCCGCATGGGTGTCCTTCCAAATTCGCCTCCCCAGACAACGAGCGTATCTTCAAGCAATCCTCTTTGTTTCAGGTCTTTGATCAGGGCTGTCATGGGTTTGTCCACTTCTTTGCACCTTTCCAGAAAACCACCTTCCAGTGCTTCAAATTCATTGCTTCCATGAGAATCCCATCCTCTGTGGAATAGCTGAATAAAACGCACATCCCGTTCCGCTAATCTTCTCGCAAGCAGACAATTATTAGCAAAAGAAGTTTGCCCGGGTTCTGTCCCATACATTTCATGGATATAATCGGGCTCTTCATCAATATTCATCGCTTCCGGAACCGTCATCTGCATTTTAAAAGCCATCTCGTACTGAGAGATGCGTGAGAGAATTTCCGGATCTCCTACGTCTTCGTATTGTTTTTGATTAATATTTTTAATGGTTTCCAGCGCTTGTTTCCGAATATCCCGGCTGATTCCCTGAGGATTTGACACTGCTATGACCGGATCTCCCTGTGATTGAAATTGTACACCCTGATAATGGGAAGGCAGAAAACCACTTCCCCAAAGGCTTTTTCCACCGCTGGGAGCCGATTCTCCTGAGACCAAAACCACAAAACCCGGGAGGTTTTCATTTTCCGACCCCAGACCATAAGTTAGCCAGGAGCCCATACTCGGGCGTCCCATACGAGGGCTTCCCGTGTGCATAAACATCTGCGCCGGAGCGTGATTAAACTCGTCAGTATAAACCGCCTTGAGAAAGGCGACTTCATCTACCATCTCCTGAAAATGAGGGAATAATTCGGATACCCAGGCTCCGGATTGTCCATGTTGTTTGAAACGGGATTGAGGCCCCAGCATGCGCGGTACGCCCTGAATAAAGGCAAATCGTTTCCCTTCCAGAAAGGATTGCGGACATTCCTGACCATCGATTTTATGGAGTTCTGGTTTGTAGTCAAATAATTCCAGTTGTGAAGGCGCCCCCGCCATGTGGAGGAAAATGACCCTTTTGGCTTTGGGAGCAAACAGAGAAAATTGCGGTTTTAAAGGATTCTCAAAGGAAAGCGCCCTGGTGGAATCGGGCACACAACCCAATAAAGACCCCAGAGCAACTGCTCCCAAACCCAGGCTGCAATTTCTCAGGAAATGGCGGCGGGTATAATAGGATTCTTGTCTGGAGATAATTTCCTCAAAAAGGTTCATGCAATAATAGTTAGCTTTTGGATTTTAAATTAATTGACTAGCTTCAACTATCCAATATATTTAAAAGTAAATTTTTGGGCAAACGTCCTGTATTGTGTGGGTATTTATATTAATTTGGCAAGGAATTCAGTTAAAAAAGCTACAAAAAAGGTAAATGCAGTTTAGCGAAATCATAGGACAGGGGGATACGATTCAAAAAATAGTCGATGCAAGGAAAAATAACCGCCTTGCCCATGCACTATTATTGACCGGGCCTCCCGGAGTGGGGAAACTGGCTCTTGCCAATGCGATTGCCCAGTATGTCAAC
>JAGQVA010000923.1 GCA_020438265.1 Bacteroidota bacterium | reverse complement strand
AAGGCTGTAGCATGGCTTCCCGCAAAGTATCGATCAGGGCCAGTTCAAAGATGGGAAGAGTAATGAGTTGAATCGATTTTTGATCGATAATAAAAGCGTAGTTTTGAGACTCTCCAAGGATATACCGGAGCAAAGTTGTGTTAGAAGGAATAGATTTTTGTAAATCATTTAAGGGTACAACTGAAGGATCGTATTTCAATTGATAATAATTGGGGTAATTATCTTTGATGACTTTCTGGAGGGAATCTGAGCGATTTTGGAAGGTGAATAACTGGTTACGTAGATGAGTGATACGGAGGCTGTCGGGATCTTTTTTGTTCTTCTCAGTTTCCAGGCTTTTTTCGAGATATGCCAGTTCTATTTTTACACTTCTTTCTGATTCCAATACTTGAGAAGGAAGAGCAGAAAACAACTGGCCAGACTGAATATTCCCGGCTCTTTGCAAAGAGATATGCGTGTTTTGATCTATTCTCTGAAAGGCATTAGCTAATTGTTCGTCAGGAATCAAACCTTGTGGGTAACTCAGAAATAGATTCTCTAAAATCAAATGATCAACATAACTACTTTTTTCAGATAAGGAAACAACATCTCGCTCTTCCTGAATTTCATTTCTGAATTTATTAAGCATCAGATGATATTGTTCCAGAACGATCTGAGCTTTAGCAAGTGAATCTCTGGATGAGGAATAGCATAACTGGAGATTCTCCACATACAATATGATAGCCTGTAATGTGGCTATGGGATCAAGGTTATAAAGTTCAGATAATTGATTAATGCCTTTCAGCTGAGATTTATAAAATATATTCAGGGCTTCTACATAATTGGAATTCGCTTTATCACATTCTCCCATTTTCGCAAATATTCGACCTAAACTTTCATGAACATCCCCCCTGTTATAAGAAAATGGACCAGTAGCTATTTTGTAAATGGAGTCAGCCTTCTGATAGAAGTGAAGGGCTTTTTGGTATTTTTCCTGTTTATAAAATGAATATGCCTGTCTTTTGATTAAATGCCCATAGTTGAGATATGAATCATGAGTACTTTGGTTAAAAATCCTGAAAGCATGCTGCAAGCAGCTATCAGCCGCACGATAGTTGTTTGTTAAAAGGAAATGGTTTCCCAACTGATCATAACAATAGGCTGTTCTAAGATCGTTTTGTCCCCAGACTTGCTTGCTAAAAGCTAATGCTTCATTTAGTAGTTTTTCTGCTTTGGCATATTCCTTTATTTTTTGATAATAAAATGCCTGATTAATCCTGAGCGTTCTGTATGTATCTTTTTCAGGGGTATTTATAATATCCTCCGTTAATAGATGAACCTTTTCGAAGTATCGGTTGGCTTTTTCGTACTGCCCCAAAGTAAAATAGGAAAAAGCCAAATTAAGGTAGGAATTAACTAATCTGTAGCTATTCGCAGGCAGGACTTTTTCTTTAATTTTCAAGGCTTCTTCATTATAAAACCTGCTTTTTTCACGATCTCCTTTTCTGAGATAAACCAGGCCAATATTCCCTATCGTATTCGCTAAATTTGCTGAATCTATTTCCTCCTGTTTTTTTCGCCATTCCAAAGCGTTGATATAATGATTCAGGGCTTCATTCAATTTCCCATTTTCCAGGTAAACATTTCCAATATTGGTTTCTATATTGGGAAGTACTACTGTTTGTTCTTTTTCTGATAAAAGGGCTATCATGCCCATCGCTTTTTCATAGCAAAAAATAGCGGAATCCGGTTTTCCAATGGTTCTATATATGATGCCCAGTCTGGTCCATGCTTCATCAGAATAAAAACTGGTTTTATATTCCAATTGATGCTCTTCTATTTGTCTAACTACTTTCAGGTATCCTTCAATGGCAGGGCGATATTTTCCCTGGGCTGCATATAGTTTGGATTGAGAATAAGGAATGGCAAGTTTTTCTCCTAAGGATAAATCGGGATGGCTATCCGCATATTTTTGTGCAGATTTTAAGTTGGCAATCGTTACATCGAATTCTCTCTTCCATAATGAATTCCCGATTTTTACTAAAAAGTTATTAAAAACGGTGTCTTTTTGGGTTTCTTCGAGTGAAGGAGGTTGAGTCATGCCCCATTGAATTCCAATCGAAAAGCTAATCAGAAGGATTATTTTCCGCATATATTTTGGGTAAAATTTGCTGCAATCTTCTGTCGTTTACTCCCCAGCAAAGCCTGAATGGCCTCTAATATCTCACAAGCTCTTTCCACATCCCCAGCCTTTATCATACTCAAAGCCATATACCACTGCGCATCCAGCCTCGTCTGAGGTAAGATTCGGGCATCTGTTTCAATACTGATAAAAACCGCTTCTGCTTCTTCATATCGCCCTTCAAGTGCCAAAGCCCGCCCCAGATAGATTTTCGCCTCTGCATCATCAGGCTGGGCAGTCAACCATTCTTCCAGACGACGAATCATCTGTCCATAATCTCCTTCTCCGCAAAGGGAAATAATACTTCGCCAGACTTCCTGGTTGCTTCCTCGCTTTATCGAAGCATCTCCACAAGCCAGCAATTCTTCAGGATTAGGTACGGTTTCTTTTCGGGGAAGG